>JBDKUU010000910.1:0-3239 GCA_039679525.1 Phycisphaerales bacterium
GATTGGGGACGGCCCCTCGCTTCGGCTGTGCCTTCTCGCGGCCGCTGCGCGAAGAGTCTTTGTCGCGCTGCTCTTGGCCCGCTGCCAAGTGCTTACGGTCGGGGCCGGCGGGGCCGGAGCTTCGACCGGCTCCTGAACGGGCTGCGGCTGCAACGATTCCGGCGGTTTGACGATGATCGTCGGGTCGAGCAGCTTGTTGAGGTACAGGTTCAGCGGGATGTTGGGACGCGGCTTGCCCTGGTCGGGATGCGAATCGTCCCGCCAGTCCGGCGTCGTGCCGCCGGGATTCTGGGACCAGGGGGATTGTGTCTTGACTGCGGTCATATTCCGTCCCCCCGCGGTTTCTCCACCAGGACCGCCAATCCCATGTCCGTGCGAGGCCGAGCATCGGTCTCCACCGGGCGATTGATCGTGAACGTCTCCACAAAGATGACCGGATGGTGCCTTTCCAGAGCATTGAGGAAGGAGGCGAATTGCGGGAAGCCGCCCTCGAAGCTCACGTTCAAGTGTTGCTCCGCGAGGTTCTCCCGCTCCGCCACGGGGCCGGTCGTCTGGGCGCTGACCGGCTTCATGCCGAACGATTCGAGCCTCGTTTCGCGCGCCAGGTCGCCGATCTCGAACGCCAGGGCGGGCGCCACGTCGAACCCCACGAGAAAGTCCCCGATCCGGCTCTCCAGGCGTTCGACCTGCTCTGTCAAGCGGGCCTGGGTCTCGGACTTGGACGCCTCCACGGCTCTGGCGTAGAGCACTTTGGCCTGGACGACGTCGCCCTCGAGCTGCCGGCGAAGGTCGATCTGCGGACGCAGGACCAGGGCATAGGCCGCCACCGCCATCGCCAGGCAGGGGCCCCACACCGCGGCCATGATCACCAGATATTTGTTTCGAACTCTCATAGTCACTTGTCCGTCGCTAGTTGTTCCGGACGACCTGTCCGGCCTTGAACACGCATTCAAGCTCGTACAGAACGGCCCCCTGGCCGTCCAGGACCCCGGTGTTCTGGGAGACGGTGATCGTATCCAGCATCGGTCCGATCGCCGGCGACGACCGCAGGCTCTCCTGGAGATTCTGCACGGCGTCCAGGGAAGTCGCCGCCTGACGGCCGGCGACACTGAGCTTCAACGTCCGCACCGGCACGCTCACATCGACCTTCGTGGCCGGGTCGTCCTTGGAGGGCACCTTGCGCCGGACGCTGTCCTGCTTGGCCTCCAGGCGGGTCAGAACGAGCGTGTCCGACAGATTCCCGACGACCGCCGCCAAAGCGGGCGACCACTGCGTGTACCCTTTCATCGAAGCCTTGATGTCCGAGAGCCGGCCGAGGGCCAACGCCTTGTGCTGTTCGAGCTGTTCTTTCTTCTTCAGGGCCGCCGACATGTTGTTGGCCGCCGCTTCGAGCTTGCTCAATTGCTGTTTCTCGATCGAGACGATGACCTGGCCGTCCATGTAGTAGCTGGTCATGCCCAGGCCCAGCAGCAGGGGAAGCACCACGATCAGGCACGCCATCGCGATGCCGCCGGGCCGGCAGGGGATCGGAATCCCTTCGCCCTTGAGCAGGTCGATGGTGTACATCGGATTGCCGCCGGATGAGTGATTGATGATCGCCATAGTCAACGGTCCACTCAAATGTGCCTCATCGCCAGACCGGCCGCCAGGGCCATCGAAGACCCGGCTTCTCTCAGCACGGCCGCCAGTTCCGGCGTCTGATCCGCGTCGCGGCACATCGCCTCGACCGGATTCCAGGGCGCCACGTCGATATACAGCTTGGTTTGCAGCAGCTCGATGAACTCGTCGACTCCGGCCATCGCTCCGCATACGAGCAGTTTCTCGACACGGGCGCCGGCGCCCATGGCGGCGCTGCCCTGCACCGGGGTCCCCGAGCCGTGCTGCGCGGCGTAATACCTCAGGGTCGTTGCGATGTCTTCCACCAGCTCGGCGCAGGCGCCTTCGAGGTGGTCCCACAGGAGCACGTCGTGCTCGGGTGGAGGCCCGGACTCGTCGGAGGGCGCGTTCTCGGCGACGCTTCGTTCCAAGCCGTAATTCAGCAGGGCGGTTCGGGCGATCTCCAGGGGCACGCCGGCGTTGGCCGCCAGCCGACGGAGGATTTCGTCGCTGCCGGAGCCGATGTCGCGGACGAAGGGCCGGCCGGCATGGTCCATGATGGCCACGGTGGTGCAGGTCCCGCCGATGTCGAGCACGGCGGGCCGGTTCGGGACCGCGCCGCTTTCCTCCGGCCGCGGTTCTTCGGTCTCGGAATTCGTCAGGCAATTGAGCATCGCCAGTCCGGCGACGTCGATCATCGCGCATCGCAGCCCGGCCTCGTGCACGAGTTGCCGCGTGCTGCGGATCAGGCTGTTGTTCGCGGCGACCCAGAATCCCCGCGTCTTTCTCGCGTCGGTCGAGGTCACCTGGTAATCGAAGGTGCTCTCTTCCGTGCTGAACGGGCAGATCTGGGAGGCTTCGAGTCCGACCGCCGAGCCGATCTCTTCGGCGGGCAGCGTCGGAAACTCGAACCCGCGAACGACCACCTCGGGCCCCCGCAGGCCGCAGATGGCGAGCTTGCCTTCGGCGCGGCACCGGGAGAGGGCTTGTTGGATCGCGCGGACCGTGTGGATCTTGCGAAGTTGCGGATCGTCGCCCGAAGGCGCGACCTCGGTCACGCAGGCGCTTGTGATAGCGTACCCCGCGTCGTCCCGCCGCAACTGAACCATCCGGACAGCGAGCGTATCGATGTCCAGACCGACCAGGTTTTTCTTGCGGAATCCCAACATATCATGTCCATCATCGGTCAGGAGGATAGGGGACTTTAGGACCTGATTGACCTGAATGACCTTATTGACCCAAAGGACGGGAGATAGGGCAATCGCTGTCCTCCAGGTCAATAGGGTCGATAAGGTCCCTTTCCCAAGGATCTCAGTCGCCGGCGCGGTAATCGTGCCAGCCGGCGGGGGCGGGGACGTACTTGCCCCGCATCCAGATGTCGCCGGGGACCATGCCGGTCAGGAGCCGCCGGTCCATGTGGTACGACTTCAGGAAGCCGTCCGAGCCGGTCAGGCCGACGACGCCTCGGATGGCCTCGCAGATCGTGCCGTGGACCTCCAGATAATCCTGCGTGCCGCTGTATTCCTTGCGGCCGCCGTAGGAGCCCCGCTTGACGTTTTCCGCGCCCCAGCCGCCGCCGCCGACGGTGACGGCGGCCTCGACGATCATCGGGTCCGGCAGCGACCGCTGGTAGTAGTTGGTCG
>JBDKUU010000911.1:0-7833 GCA_039679525.1 Phycisphaerales bacterium
TGTTCGATTGCTGGCTGACGGAATCCCAGGCGATGGTCTCCGAGGCCAGGTGGACCGGGCCGGCGCTCCGAAGCAGGCCCAGGGCGATGTTCAGCTTGGCGTCGATGTTCACCTGCTGGGCCTTGCACATGTCGTAGATGTTCCGCGTGATGTGGTTGAGGTCCGCATAGACCAGATCGGTGCTGCCCTGCTCCGCGATTCGCACCATTCGCTGATTCTGACAGAGGACCACGGCGGAAATGGCCATCAGGGGAACGACGGTCATCAGGGCGCCGATCCCCAGAAGCTTGGTGCGCAGCGTGACGTTCTTCAACATCGGATTGTCCTTTCACTTGAGGGAGTCAATGCTCGGTACGGCGTTCAAGGCGCCGGTACGACGGGTGTATGCCGCGAGATCACGTTGTTCCCGCCGGGCCTGAAGCGAGACGCTCCAGGCTCTCGCCGGTGAGAACGCGATCGATGTCCAGAAGGATTTTGACCGTTTCGCCGATCTTCCCCATGCCGAGGATGAACGCCGTGTCCACGGAGGCGCCGAACTGAGGCGTATCCTCGATGTTCCGGCCGTCGATGTCCAGCACCTCCTGGACCCTGTCGACGACGATGCCGGTGTCGGACTTGCGCCCGTCATGGGTGATCTCGACGACGATGATGCAGGTCTCGTCCGTGACCTCGGCGGCCGCCATGCCGAACTTGGTCCTCAGATCGACCACGGGAATTACCTGCCCGCGGAGATTGACGACGCCCTTGACGTACGGGGGCGTCTGGGGCACGGCAGTGACATCGATGTACCCGATGATCTCGCGGACCTTGAGGATTCCCAGGCCGTACTGCTCGCTGGCGAGCGCGAACGTCAGGTACTTCCCTCCCCGATCAAGGAGCGGGGAACTCGACTCCTGTTTTGTGGCCGTCGCCTGCGTCATGATCGCACCTCCTGACTGATGATGGCAAAGAAGACGTATGGACATTCAGCAATGTCCATTCCATGTGTCGCGAATGAACACACCGCCAGGAATCGGCATCTCGATGCGGAGGATTCACCGAAGGTCGGCTGAGGAAACCGGGTGTTTGCCCGAGTCCGGGGGCGATTGGCTGAGGCTCGCTGCGAAAAGACGGGGGATCGGCCCCGGTGGACCGTGCGTGAGGCTGAGGGAAGCGTCGATCAGGCCGGGGCGTCTTGCAGCATCAGGAACAGCTCGGTCGTGGATTCGGCCCGCATCTTGCGTCGAATGGTCGCCACGTGCGTGTCGACGGTCTTGCGGCTCAGTCCCATCTCGTGAGCGATGGCCTTCGCCGGGTGGTTGATTCGAAGGCGTTCGAGGATTTGCCTCTCCTTCGACGTCAGCAGGGCGAGGTGGGTCTGGAGTTCCTCGTCTCTCGCTTTGCGGGTTCGCGTCTTGTGGGCGAGATCGAGGGCTTGGTCGATTGCGTCCAGCAGCATCTGCTCGCTGAACGGCTTCAGGAAGAAATCGAAGGCTCCCTTTTTCATGGCCGTGACCACGACGGGCAGGTCCGCATGGCCCGAGAGGAAGATGATGGGAGCGTCGATCTTACGGGCGATCAGCTCGTCCTGCAGCATCAAGCCGCTCATGCGAGGCATTCGCACGTCGATCAGCAGGCATCCGATCTCGCTCGGGTCGCAGGACTCCAGGAAATCCTGGGCGCAGGAGAATGTCTTCACTTTCAATCCGACGCTGCACAGAAGGTATTCCAGGCTCTGGCGTATCTCATCTTCATCATCAATCACGCAGACTGCCATCTCCATCGTTGGGTCCTCATGTTGTCTCGCAGATGATGCAACAGCGTCCGCACCACGGGCGCTTTCCAAATGGCGATACAGTATATCCGGTAGTTTGGATGGACACGTTGACCGAAGAGTTCTCCGCCGCGTCCAACCACAGGCTATAGTCTTCCATAGCTTCTATCGGCCCGGCCCCGGGAAAAACCTTAACGATTAGGGTGATTTTCCAGGTTTCTTGCGATTATGCGAGGGATAACGCAGCGACAACGGGAAAATCGATGGCCGCGCGCCGCCTCATGCCGATCGTGCGACGGCCGCGATCCTCCTGTCGATGCGCGTCCTCGCGGATCGTTGACGACGTCCGACGCGGGCGGTACGATACCTCACTGCCGATCGCGAGGGCGGGGCACGTGTTCCTGCCGCAGGCGGCTGTTGTGGACGTAGAACTTGGGTGCGCGAATGGAAGCCCTGATCATCGTTGGCGTCATTGCCCTCGTCGTCGTCGCGGCGATCTTCGGACACATCGCCGCCAAGAAGCGCCGCGAGGCCATGTTGGCTCTGGCCGCCAGGCTGGGCCTTCAGTTCGATCCGAGCAAGAACTGGGATCTGGCCCGCCGCTACGGCTTTCTGGACAAGCTGCGAGCCGGGGACAATCGCTACGCCTTCAACACTCTCTCGGGCGCGACCCAGGGCCACAACGTGGTGATCTTCGACTATCACTACGAGACCCACTCCACCGACTCCAAGGGCCACAGGCAGACCCATCATCACTACTTATCCTGTTTTATCCTGCACCTGCCGGCGTCGTTCCCCGAGCTGGTCATCGCGAGGGAGGGGATTCTCTCGAAGATCGCCCAGGCGGTCGGCTACGACGACATCGACTTCGAATCGCACGAATTTTCCCGCAAGTTCTGCGTCCGCTCGCCGAATAAGAAGTTCGCGTACGACATCTGCCACGCGAGAATGATGGAATATCTGCTGGCCAACGACGACCTTACGATTGAGATCGAGGGCGACGTGCTGGCGATCACGTTCAACTCCCGGCTGGACCCCGAGCGGATCGAGCCGAACCTCAACCGCCTGATCGCGCTGAGATCCCTGATGCCGGAATACCTTTTTTCCAGGAGCTGAGAGCATGTGGGTAGCGTTGATTGTGCTGGGCGTTGTCCTTCTGATTCCTCTGATCTTCGTGATCGGGACGTACAACACGCTGGTCGCCCTGCGAAACCACATCCAGGACGCCTGGGCCAACATCGACACGGAGCTCAAGCGCCGCTACGACCTGATCCCCAACCTCGTCGCCACGGTCAAAGGGTACGCGGCCCACGAGAAGGAGGTCTTCGAACGTGTCGCGCAGTTGCGAGCCCAGTGCATGGCCAGCAACGGCCGGCCCGAGGAGCAGGCGGTCGACGAGAACCAGTTGGTGGCCGCCCTGCAGAAGATGATGGCGGTTGTCGAGAACTATCCGCAACTGAAGGCCGACCAGAACTTCCTCAAGCTCCAGCAGGAGCTGACCAACACCGAGGACCGCATCCAGGCCGCCCGCCGGTTCTTCAACGGCAACGTCCGCGACTACCGCAACAAGTGCCAGATGTTCCCGAGCAGCATTGTCGCCGGGATGTTCGGCTTCCAGCCGCAGGATTATTTCAACGTGCCGCCGTCCGTGCGGGAAGTGCCGGACGCGCAATTCGGATAAGCCATGGACCAGCCGCCGATCATTCGAATTTCCGCCGCCGCCACGAAGTCCGGCCACAAGGCCGTGGCTCTGATCGATCGCAACCTCGTGGAGCGGAAAGCCTCCGACGCCAAGCGAAGCGACCGCAAACGCGAGATCCACATCTTCCACGAGGGCGATCCCGACCCGCTGCAGCGAATGCTCAACGCTATCCAGCCGGGCAGCTACGTGCGGCCGCATCGGCACCTCCATCCGCCGAAGTCGGAGTCCATCATCCTTCTGCACGGGACTCTCGCCTACGTCTCCTTCAGCGACGACGGCTTGCCGGAGGAGGGGGGCCTCGTCCTGATCGACGCCGGCCGCGGCGTGTACGGCTGCGACATCCGGCCGGGCGTCTGGCACACGATCTTCGCCCTGTCCCCCAACACGGTGTTCTTCGAGGCCAAACCGGGGCCGTACGATCCGTCGGTGGACAAGGAGTTCGCTCCGTGGTCGCCGGCGGAGCACACGCCGGAGGCCGCCGTCTTCCTGGCCGAGCTCGAAGACGGTTTCCGCCGGCTCTGGGGCCTGGCCCCGCGTGCCTGGGAGCTTCCGCCGCAGCGCTCGTAGGGGCGACGCATGCGTCGCCCTCGCAGAGAAGATAACGCCTCACGGCGTCACTACGAACGAAGACGGCCTGATCGGTTTTGACGAGTCGTAGGGTGGGGCTTGCCCCGCCGTTCACTCCTTCAGCAATCGCACCGACCCGAGAATGCCCGAGGGCTCGGCCTTGCCGGACCCGCGAGTGCCCCAGATGTCCCACGCGAACCGATTCGCGACGGAGTTCGAGACGATCAGGACCAGCTCGTTGTCGCCGTCGCGCAGAAGGCCCGTCAGATCGACTCGATACGGCGGCCAAATCCGGGTGTCGACAAGCCGGCCGTTGAGCCACACTTCGGCATCGTGCTGCACGTTGCCGAGGTCGAGACAGCAGCGTGGCGTCTTTGGGTTCGCCAGATTTGTCCGATAAAGGACTCGCCCGCTGTACCACGAGAGACCCCATGCGGACCAGGGCTCAAGCCGATCCACGTGGACCGGCCCGCAGACCACTCGCAACGGACTCTCCAACCCGGCCGGACCGCTGTGCGACGTGGTTTCGATGGCGACGACATCGCCCATGCCGGTCACGGCCTTTGAGACGTCGATGGGGCCGGACTCCGTCGGCAGGCCGATGCTCTTGGCGACCTCCCGGCCATTGACGTACACGACATACTCGCCGGTGACGGGCAGGGGCTGCTCGATCGCTTTGGCGCCCGGCGGCAGGACGCCGCGAAGCAGTACGGGCGAGCTGTGTTCGAACAAAGCCCCGCCTCGGACCGCGTAGACCCGTTCCCATGTCGAATCGTTGCAGTCGCGTTTCTCCCAGCCGGGAAGCCGCTGGAATTCGCGGGCCCGATGGCGAAACGCAGGCAGCTCGACGGTCGTGTCGCCGGGCGAAGAACTCCACGTGTCGTCGAGAGCGTTCCCGAGCACGTGAATCGTCCAGGGCCCCTCGATCGGGGATTCATTCGCCCACTTCGGCTCAGGAGCAGCCGGCGCCACATTCCCTGCCGACGAGGCGCACAGAAGCACCGCCGATGCGTGCGGCCCGAGAGTCAAGGGAACGTCGGCGTCGGCGGTCGCGGCGAGCCGTGCGACGTCGCCCGACTCGGTGTCCAGCCGGAGCCACGTCCCCGCGCCGCCTTGCGATTGCGACAACGCGAGTCGACAAGCGAGGTCTCGATCCGAGTCGTTGAAGCACAGGTACAGATCGCTCGATTCGGTCCGGCGATGGCTGACGAGCAGACCTTCGCCGCCGCCGGATGCGATGGCCACGTCGGGCTTGACCATCTTGGCCAAACCCGCCACGGCTTCCTGCGGTTTCGCGAAGAACGGCATCGTCTTGACGCTCGCGTCGATGTCCGCCTTCTCCTGGGGCCAGCAGGCCTCGGGCAGCCGACCTGTCCAAAGGACCGTGCCGCCGGCCTTGGCGAATTCGACGGCCGCACGCAGAGCCGCCGGCGCAATTGCCCGAATCGGCGGAAACACAAGGGCCCGATACGTCTCCGGCCCCACGGCGACGCACACGCTGCCGCCGGCCCGCACGATCTTCGCGTTTTCCAGGGCTTTGCCGTCGACGACGTCGCAGTCCCAGCGATCGTTGAAGAACCCGTCGACGAGATCGTTGAAGCCGTCGATGGTCGCCCTGGCCCCGCGATTGCCGAGGGTGGTGTGCTGCCAGGGGAAGCTCTTCTGGCCCTTGCCGCCGGTGGAGTCCATCCACAGCGACTCGATGGGATAGTAGACCAGCACCGGCGTGACGTGCCGGCCGATGCGGTTGAACAGCGAGAGCCGATCGGTCAGCCTGCTGAGCCGGTCGTAGTACTTCCAGTACGGATTCTGATAGAAGAAGCTTGGCGGGCACTCCACCCGCGGGCCCTCGACAGTCTGAAAGAACGCGTGAGGAATGAAGGTCGTCGCGCCGAGGCAGGCGAGCTGATTGTACCCGCCGCGGAGCGTGTCGAGCGTACAGTTCCAACCGTCGGCCAGGCCCAGCGCTTCGCAGATGATCTCCTCGCGGTCCTCCAGGTGTCCCACGGAGATCGGGATCTTCGTGGCGGCGGGACGAGCCCTTGTCCCGAGTGCGTCGAAGCCCGGCCAGTCCACGCGTCGCAGGTGCTCCATCAACTGCGGCGAGTTCGTGTAGGAGGCGATGTTCTCCTCGTAGCAGTGGCCGGTCATCGCGAGCCCGTGCTCGCGGCACCACTGGCGGATCTGGTCGAAGAAGCACTCGTCGTACCGCTCGACGACCGTTTGCCAGTAAGCGGCGCGGATGGGGCCCGCGTCGGGGAAGCTGTCGTCCAATAGGGCGGGGAGCTTCTCGATCAGGTCGAACCCTCGTCGCTCGCGGACGACGTCCTCGAAGCCGAACGTCCAGGGGAAGGGAGCCGGGGCCATCGTGCTTGGCTCGTCGTAAAAGACCGCCGGGATTTCTTTGCCGAAGTGGCCGGCGTATCGCCTGGCGTACTGCTCGTGCGTCAGTTCGATAAAACGTCGGGTCGGTTCAGGTCGGAGGTAGTCGATGAACGAGTTGCTGCCGTCGTCGAGCGGGCTGGGATTGCGGCCCAGGCACTGGAAGAACACGAGAACTCGATGCTTGCCTTGCGGGATGGGCCCCGCTACGGATTCGCCATTCGAATCGATCCGGCCCCAGGGCTCGCGGGGAATCGAACCGTCGGCCGGGGCGATGAAAGCCGCGACGACTTTCTCGAAACGCTCCATCACCTTCTCGGAGGCTTCGGGCTTGTCGATTGTGAAGTCCCGAGGGCCTTCGCACTCGACGAACGCATAGTCCAGGCCGCGGGGGTAATACTCAGGGTGCCCTTCGGTGACGCGGCCGCCCGCGCTGCCGCTGGGCCAGTTGTACTCGTCATAGAGCCAGATGGAGGAGCCCGCCTTGGCTGCCTCGTCGATCGTCGCGGCCATCGCCTTCCAGAAAGGCTCTTCCAGGTACATCCGGCGGTCCATGCCGAACCGCGGGTGCGGCGTCGCGGCGTGCACGCCTTTGTCCGCCATCATGCGGATCTGCTCCCGCATGGTGTTGGGGTCCAGCGGCCCATTCCAGAACCAGAAGGGGGATTGGCTGCACACCGCCGGCGGCTCCTTCCAGAGCCGGACGATCTCCTCGACGGAGGGCGACAGGAATCGGCGCGGCCCTGGGGTTTGGGCCTCGGCGTCCATCGGCGGCAGACCGAGGATGACAGCGATCGCGAGAATCAGTCCGTACGCGAGCTTTCCATTGTGTTCTTGACGCATAGGCGAGCGACCTCCTTCACCATGACAACCTTTGTTACTCACGCCGCCATTGTACCCGGCCTTTCGCCCGTCGGGAATTGGCTTCGTTTCGCACGATGGCCTCGCGTCCCACGCCCCCGGGCCCCGCCTCCGCGGTCTCGGCCCCATCCAGCGGATTGCGCCAAACGAACCCAATCTGCCGTCGGAAGAACAGAAGCGATTGTACGAAACGAACCCAATCCGTCCGGCCGGGACGGCCTTGCCCCTGGTCTTCCGGCGGGGCCGCGAATTGGGTTCGTTTCGTACGGCCATCGGCGTGGGTCTACGATCATAACCGTTTGCAGGGAGCAGGCTTGCGTTCATTCTTCCCTTCCTCCAATTGGGTTCGTTTGGCAAACCAACCGCGATCCCCATCCCGCAGGGCTGGATGCAGGTCCGAAACGGACCTGCTCGGGAAGTTTTTCGCATTGGGCCTTCAGCAAGGTGTGGGAGCGAAACGCTCCCCCGAGGGCGTGCGAAGCACCCCTGTCGCTGGTGGCCCTCATGCGATAAACTCCCGCCGCCCCGCGGCACAGCGGAGCTACATATCGGGGCGGCGGATTCTGAA
>JBDKUU010000912.1:0-10374 GCA_039679525.1 Phycisphaerales bacterium
ATGCTCTGCAATTCGGCCCGGCCTGTCTCCGCGGCCTCCTGAGCCTGCATGCGCGCGAGGGCCATCGATGCCTGGCCGACCAGGGTCTCGATGGCCGGAACATCCAACTGCGCGCCCTTGTGCGCCAGGATCGCGACGTCGCCGAAGAGCCGGTTCGACTGTCGCAGCCCGATCGCATAGGCCTGCGTCAACCCCGCCGTCGCTTCGAGGCTTTCGCACGTGGACTGGGGGACATTGTGGAAGAGTAGTTCATACAATCCGCCTTCCACCTTGTGCAGCCTGCCCGTCAACAAGCGGGCGCGGGCTTCTTCAGAGAGTCCGGAGATCGACATATTGACGATTCGACCCCGCAGGAGCCGTTCGGCGACTTCCGTGCGGGTTTCGTCCAGACCCGCGATTCGACGGATGGTCGTCGTGTCCGCCTCGACCGAATGCACGGCGACGATGCCTTCTCCGATGAGCGTCTTGACCCTCTCGCACACGAATTCGAGGATGGCGGCCTTCGACGGCAGCGTCAATAGATCGAGGGCGGTTTCGACCGGCGTGTCCAGGATCGCGTGGGCGTGCCGACGCTCCGGCCGGACCGTCCGAGCTCGCGGACGTCCGACTCCCTGGCCGGCGGACTCCTTCAAGCCGTCGTTGATATCGCTTCCCTGTTGTTCGGTCATGATTGCACAACTCCAGAACCTCGTCGTCTCGCCATAGGCCTTCAGCCGGAACCCGGCGTGAAATCCGCGGGTATCTGCGTTCGGCCACTCACAGATCGTCTCCACCCTCATTGATCGCACCTCGGTGCTTATGAGACTTATAGGGTAGATGTCGTAGGTGAGTCAAGCGTTTTTGCGTGCAAGAATTGCATATTGTTGTACAGTCGCGCCGCGTCACTCGTAAGGCACGGGCCGGAGTGAGAGGAAACGCCGAAGAAATTGGACCTGCATGTCAGTTTCCATGAACTTGCCTCGGGAGTTGCAGGCTATAATGATCTCACGGGTTCGATTGACGGATCTCGGATCAATGGAGGACGACCTGATGAAACGGTTCGGCGGCGCATCCATTCTGGTATGGTTGGCCACGTCCATGTCGATCTGCGGCAGCGGGTGGGCGATGACCATCAATGTCTCTTCAAATAGTAGGGAATTGGTGTCGCCGGGAGGGGTGTGGCGGTACTTGCGGGGCACAAAAGCGCCCGGCGTTCCGGCGGACGCATGGCGGCAGGTGGACTTTGACGATTCCTCGTGGGAGACGGGGGCCGCCGGTTTCGGCTTCGGCGACTGGGACGACGCCACGCTCCTCGACGATATGCAGGGCCATTATCTGAGCGTCTACATTCGTACGGACTTCTCCGTTGCGTCCGTCGACGCGGCGGCCCCTGTCGAGCTGACGATCGACTATGACGATGGTTTCGTCGCCTATCTCAACGGCAGGGAAGTGGCCCGGCGGGAGATGCCCGCAGGCGAGGTCGCGTACACGACCGCCGCCTCCGGTTCTCACGAGGCGGGCACGCCGGAAACGATTGTCCTGGGAGCGTCCGGGGATTTGCTTCGCGAAGGACGCAACGTACTGGCCGTCGAAGGACACAACAACTCGGTTACGAGCAGCGACCTGTCCCTGATCCCGTCTCTGCGGATCGCATCGAGCGAGGCCCGCAGCGGCGCAATCCCCATCGCCGCCGTGGACAAGATCCTGACGACGGCCCGCACGGATGCCGCGGACGTCAGCAACCTGCTGATCGGCGGAGTGCCGGCGACCTGGGATGCGCAGAGCGGCGAATGGAAGGCGGAAGTGCCGCTCGTGTCCGGCCTGAACACGATTGTCGCGAGGGCCCTGAACGCCGACGCCAACGAGGTCGATTCCGGCTCGATCCAGGTGCTTTACGCCCCGGCCGCCAACCACTTGTCCGGCGAGCTGACGGAAGACGCGGTGCTCAGCGGCGCGTGGGTCCTCGATGGCAGGGTGGTGGTTCCGCTCGGCCGCGTGTTGACGGTGCAGCCGGGGACTTTCGTGCTGATGAAGCAGGGGACCTCCATCTTCGTCGAAGGGCAGCTCTTGGCGCAGGGAACGGAGGCCGAGCCGATCCATTTCACGCACTACGGCGATGGCGTCGCGTGGAAGCAGATCCAGTTCATCGAGGCGGCCGACAGCCGGCTCGATCACTGCATCATCGAGCACGCCGACAGCGCGGGAGCCCATCAGGATTACTACGAACCCGGGCCCAGGAACTATCATGAAGCGGTGGTCGTCCTGGCCTGCCACGTCGATGTCAACGAATGCACGTTTCAGAAGCTGCCGAATGAGAGCAACTCTGCGGAAGGCGACGCCCTGGCGATCATCTCCGACGACCCGAACCATCCGGGCGAAGCTTCCGCCAATGTCCTCGGCTGCCAATTCCTCCGCATCGGGCAGGGGGTTCACACCCGCTACTCGTACGTCCTGGTCGAGGACTGCTATTTCACGGGCAAGCACGGCGACAACGACGACGTCGATCTCTGGGGCGAGAGCACGCCGCCCCCGCTGATCCGCCACAACACGTTCTGGTATCCCGAGCATGACGACACCATCAATCCGACCCGCTGCTCGGCCGTCATCGAGGGCAACTTCATCGTGGGCACCGACGATCATGGGATGGTTCTGCGCGACAAGGGCTCGCCGGTCGTGATCAACAACGTGATCATCGACTGCGCCAACGGCGGCATCGCCATCGAGAACTCGAACACCGCCTATCTCGTGAACAATACGATCGTCGGCTGCGGACGAGGCTTGCGGCTGTTCGACCTGGGCCGCTGGGACGCGCCATACCATCTCAATCCAGGCGGCGGCTCCGCCACCGTCGTCAACTGCATCATCTGGGATTGCCCCCAGCCGATCACGCTGGCCGACAGCTCCAACACCGGGATCGCCGACCGTGGTTCGCATGTCACGGTCCTGCACTGCGACGTTCAGGGCGGACGCAGCGACGTATCCGTTTCGGGTTCGCAGTCCACCGTCGTCTGGGGCGAGGGGAACCTCAGCGTCGATCCGCTCTTCGTGGATCCCGCCAGGCTCGACTTCCATCTGTTGCCAGGTTCGCCCGCAGTCGACACGGCCGACACGCAGGAAGCTCCCGGCTCGGATTTCGACAGCAATCCGCGTCCGGCCGGGGAGGCCGCGGACATGGGCGCCTACGAGTATCAGCCTTGACCGCTATTCGGCTTTTTTGAGCAGGGTCTGACAGGCGATGTCCACGCTTCGCGCGTTCCTGGCCGAGTCGGTGAGCAGTTCGTGCATGGGGACGTCGACGAAGTCGCCGCCGGTGATTCGGCTGCACAACTGGATGCCGCCGACTCCAAAATAGCACAACTCGCCGTAAACGCTCGTGATGTACATGCGAAAGGAAAGGGCCGGCATGGTTCCGAAGGCCGAAGGCGCCGCCCTGTCGGCCCAGAATCCTTCCTTGCCCGTGGTCGATTCCCGCACGCCGTGCCATTCGGCCCGATTGGCCTGCCACTTGGCCGAGACGGTGACGAGCGCCGGGTATGCGAGAATGTCGATGCGGTGGGCCTTGATGTACTCGCGAAATGCGTGCCTGGCGACCACTTCGTTCCGGTCCTCCAGCAACTCGCCTGTGTTGGGATCGTAGATCCCGCCCATGGTCCTTTTCAGCGATTTGACGATGGTTTCGTAGGCCGAAGACGGCACGACCGTGAAGCCCGCCTCCTTGAGTTTCTCTGTCAGGGCCTGTTCGAACTCTTCTCGTCTCTTCTCCGGCTCGATGACGTCGTCCGGGATGAACATGGGAACGATGCCGACGGTCCTGGCCTTCTCCCGAAACGTCTTGTCGGTGACTTCCGGGGCTCGATACAGCGGCCGGACGGGGGAATTGGCGTCAGCGACCGCCGCCAGGTAGCTCTTGATCAGCGGCACGTCGGGCGCGCCGCCGGCTCGTTCGAGATATTTCCTCAATGAATCTCCGGCTTCGTCCCGGTCTCCCAGTTCCTTGTAAATCAGACCGATCTCGCGGTACGCCTCGACGCAGTTCGGGTCGTACTGGAGCGCCCGCTCGAAGCAGGTCAACGCGAAACGCCAGGGATCCGTGGCGGTCGCCGGGCCGTTCCGCTGGAGTTCGCCCTGCAGGTAATGGGTCCGGGCCGACTGGGGATTCAGTTGCAGGCATCTGCGGATGTTCGCCTGCGCCAGGGCGTAATTGTCCTCGTCCAGGTTCAGCCGGGCGTTGTCGAGGATCACGTCGAAGCACTTGCCGTTGTAAGCGTCCTCGGCGACGAGCTTGCCCGTGGCCTGCTGCCGGATCTCGGGCTGCTCCAGGCACTTTCGATAGCTCGCGATCCGCTCGCTCAGACGCGGATGCGTGGCGAATCGCGGGTCCTCCTCGTCGTTTTCCTCAGAGATTGTCTGCAATTGCTCGAATGCCTTGACGGCCTGCGCGGGATCGTAGCCCGCCCGCAGGACCGCCAGCAGGCTCATGTGGTCCGCTTCGCTCTCCAGTGCCCGCGAGTAGCCGCTGACGCTGGAGATCTCCCAGAGCTCGGCCGCGGAGTTGGCGGTCTCCTTCGTGCTGGAAAGCGTGGCCAGGGCGCCGCCGAAGATCGCGCCTTTCACCAGCTCGTTGCCCTCCTTGATCTTCTCGCGGTAGCTGTGCCGGCAGCGGAAGTGGGCGAGCTCGTGACCCAGGACCGTGGCGATCTGGGCTTCGTTCTCCAGCAGGGCCAATAGGCCGCTGTTGACGTACATCGCGCCGTTGGGCATGACGAAGGCGTTGGGGCTCGGGTCCGGCAGGATGCGGATGCGAACGCGGGCGTTGGGGTTGTCGAAGTCCGGCGTCAGCTTCTTCACGACCTCGGTCAGGTACTGCTCCGCCTGCTCGTGGCCGGCCGCCGGCTTGACATACGCGGCGATCTGGCCTTCCAGGCGGTCGGCGGTCTCCCAGAGCGTTCTCTCGGCGGGATCGAGCAGGGCGGGGTCTGTCTGGCTGGTCAGCGGTTCGACCTGAGTCGACGCGCAACCGCCCGCACAGGCCAAGAACAATCCGGCTGCGATCAGCAGTCCCAGGGTGCGAACCTGTCCGCGAGCGATGAACCTCGCGGAACGCGGCGTATGGCGCAACATGACCTCTCCTTACTTGTGTCTCCAACCGATCTCGGCCGACGCCGAGCGCCCGCACATTGTATCCGAGCCGACCGGCGAATCAATCAGCAGCCTCATCGACGGGGAGGGTGACGGTGAACGTGCTGCCTTGCCCGAGTTTGCTTTCGACGGTGATCCTGCCGTGGTGGGCGTCGACGATGAACTTGGCGATGCTCAGGCCCAGGCCGCAGCCTTCGGCTCGCCGGGACAAGCTGCGATCCACCTGATAGAATCGCCTGAAGATCTTCTTGAGGGCCCGTCGCGGGACGCCGACGCCGTTGTCGGATACGACGAAGGACACCGTGCGGGCGGATTTGAAACCCACCCCTACGGACAATCGGATCTGTTTCTCGTCGTAGGTGTACTTGTAGGCGTTGTCCAGCAGATTGACCAGGACGGTGACCATGGCGTCGTGATCGGCCTTGATCGTGGGCAGCCCGTCGGGAATGTCCGTCTCGAATTGGCAGCGGCCTCGCCCGAGCTTGGTCTGGACGGCCTGGGCCGCCGTGCGCGCGATGCTCGTGGGACCCACCGGCCGCATCTGGAACGCCTGCTTGTTCCGTTCCATTCGCGAGAAGGTCAGGAAGTTGTCGATCAGCCGGCTCAGACGCTCGTTCTCCTTCGACACCAGTTGCAGGTACTCCATGACCTGGTTCGGATTGCTGTAGCTGCCTTCGAGCAGCGTGTCGACCAGAACCCGCATCGAGGCCAGAGGGGTCTTGAGTTCATGGGTGACCGTCGCGATGAAGTCGTTCTTGAGCTTGTTGAGCCGCACCTGCTTGCCGATGCTCTTGGCAGCCACGCCGCCGCACCCGAGGATCAGGCCGATGACCAGCAGGCCCGTCCAGGTGTACAGGGCGATTCGGTCGCTGGCCGCCCGCTCGAAGACATCGCCGCCCTTGAAGAGCAGGACGATCTTCCAGCCGGGCAGGTGCCGTCCGACCATGTCGGCGGCGAAGGGCTCGCGTGTGCCTTGGCCGGAACCGGCGACGATGCGGCCGGTCTCATCGAAGACGGCGCAAGCGACGTTGTCGTCCTGGAAGTCTTTGACGAAATCCGTCGCCACGCCGACGAGGTTGTCACGCGAGACCACGGCCACGCACATCCCGCGGCCCGACGGACGGATCATGCCGTAGAAGTCGTTGCTGTCGGGGGCCAGCGAACGCAGCTTGCCGACCTCCCAGTCGGAGAACGCGTCGAGCGTGGGGCACTTCTGAGCGAGAGCGATCGAACGTTCTTCCGCGTCGATCAGATCGGCCAGGGCGGCGCCGTCGAAGAGCGCGGCGTATCGATCGAGCCGGCCGTTCTCGCGGCCGATCTCGATCGCCTTTCGGGCCAGGAACAGGTTCTCATCGGCCGCCAGGGCGAACCCGGCTTCGTTGTCACGGTACAAAACGGAAAGCAGCTTGGCGAAAGTCTCGTCATAGAGCTCTGCGTAGGCAGGTTTGTCTTTCAACCAGCTCAGCAGAAGGAGCCGGGCATTGGCGATGAGGCTCAAACAGCGGCTGTCGCCTGTCTGAGCCAAGGGACTGCCGGCGGCCCGCTGACATTCGGTGACGGCTTCGTCGAGCCGGTCGAGCCGGACCAGGGCGCGGGCCTTGCTGATCCAGGCGGCCAGGCGGTCCTGATTGTCGGTGATCCTCGCATACTGCTCGTACCGCTCGACCGCCTGCTCGTACTGCTGCCGCACCTCCATTTCCACCGCGTCGCCAAAGCCCGCGAAGGGGCTTGTTGCGGGATCGTTGTCCGCGGAGAGAGTCGGGTAGAGGCGACGTCCGGCCCCGTCGTAGATGAGCAGACCTGCGTAATCGAACTGTCCGACGGCGGCGACGAGCTGACGGTAAGGGGAGACCGCGGGCCGTCCCTCCAGCACGCGACAGCGGTCGGCCCACCTCTGCTCGATCTGGTCCGTCGCCTCCGCCAGCTTGGCCTTGTAGACCGAGGTCAATCGCTGGCGAACGGCGAGCCGCTCGCTCTTGACCACCTCGTTCATGAACCACAGCAGGCACAGGGTCGGCAGAACCACCGCGATCGCCAGCAGCAGGACGACCCACCGGAACTGACCGTATCCAGGATTGATGCCGCGCATAGCTTTCGTCAGCGATCGCATCTGTCCTCTCGAAAACCCGGGCCCATCTTGGGGCTCGCCCGCGAGACTCCCGCGTCCGAACCCTGTCATCGGCGGCCGTCGCCAATGACACGACCGAGGAGTATACCGCACAAGTGCCCTCGGCGGCGACAGAGTTTGCGGTTTTCGAACGTGTCAAACGCAAGAGGCCGGTCTGGCTCCGGCCTCCGCGTTGACACCTGATGTGAAGGACAGGTATGTTTGTCACTTGCCTGTGGCCAGCTCCTTGATCTGCGCCTCGGGCACTCCGTAGTTGTAGATGCGAAGCTCGTCGATCAGGCCGTTCCAGAAGCGGTCCTGCTGCTCCGTGTTGGCGCCGATCTGCACGGCCACGTCGTTGACGTTGATCGTGCCCCAGGCCTCCTGCGAGGAGTCGAGCGAGCCATCCACGTACAGAGACATCCGTTTGCCGTCGAAGACGCCGGCGACGTGGCGCCACTCGTTGGGGCCGATCTCGCGGGTCCCGAAGAGGCTGCCGTACTGGTTGCCGCTGGGGATCTGAAGGCCGGTGCAGGCGAATTCGAGCGTGTTGCTTTCGCTGTTTCTCTGGAGCCGCCAGGTGCCGTCGCCCTTGGTGACGAGCGCCTGCCAGGGCTTGTCGAAAGCGTTCACCTTGATCCATGCGGCCACGGTGACGCCGCCGGTGAAGTCGAAGGCCGATTCGTCGTCGACGGTGAGGAAGTCGCCGTCGCCGCCGAGCGAGATCGCGCCGCCGAGCTTGCCGCCCGCGGGTTGCCAGGAAGGGTCGCCCTGGACGGTGGCGTCGCGGCCGTTGCCGGAGCTGTCGGCGGCGGTGCGGCCGTCTTTCTCATCGAACTTCCACCAAGCGATCAGGCCGGCCAGTTCGGCGGTTCCGAGAGCCGCCGGCTGCTGCCAGGCGATATCGTATTTCGTGTTCCACATGAGTTTCGTGTCGCGGTCGCCGCCGTCGTCATCGTCGTTCACGTGGATGTCCAGGCCGATCTTCGTTCCAGGCTTGGACTCGGTTCCCAGCGTCGAGAAGGGCAGCTTGGCTTCCAGGCGATAACCCGAGTCGGTCCGATCGAAGGCGTACTGAACGCCCTCGGTCTTGTTGTGCTTGCCCTCCCCCATGGAGGGGGCCGAGCTGTCCCAGGCGAAGTTGTACTGGTAGTCGTTGTCGCCGTAGGTGTCGGCCTTGCAGTTGTCGGCGTCGACGAAGACCTCGACGCTGTCGTCGAGCCAGAACTCGACCGAGTCGTTGATCAGCTCGTTGTCCTTGACGTCCACCAGCAGGTAGAGAGCCTGCTTGTCGTACATCATCTTGAAGCTCGCGGAGGCGTCCGCTTCGTTCTCGGCCGGGGCGTACGTCACGTTGCCGATCGTGTTCGACTGGACGTTGGCCCAGGCGTCATCGACTTTGCCGTCGATCTTGCACGTGCCGCTCATCGGGACGACGGAGACGGGGGCCGGCGCCGACTGTTCCCAGGGCGACTTCGTGGCCTCGCCGAACAACCGGCTCAACTTGGCGATCGGTCCGACGATCTGCTTGATCGGAGGCAGATCGCTGACGCTCAGGCGGAGGCTGAAGCTATTGTCCTGCTCGGTGGTCTGGAGGCGCACCGTGGTCTTGGGGGCGGCTGCGATCAACTCATCCAAGGCCTCTTTCGCCTTGGTGCGCATCTCTTCCGACGGGAACTCCATGGCCTGAGATGCGAGCTGGAGCGCTCCGGCGACGTTGACCAGGACCAGCTTGCTGGTCGCCGGCGGCAAGGTGGCCAGCGCGTCCTGGAGCTTGCCGCCGGTGACAATCGAGCTGTTCTGTTTCACGGCGGTGATCGAGGCGTCCACGACCTGCGAATTCAGCGACAGGACCATGGTCTTGTTCGTCGGGTCGGTGTTTCCGAAGAACTTGATATTGTTGTTCAGCGCCAGGTCGAAGCGCCCGGTCGCCGGAAGGCTCGGACCGCCCTGATCGGTGGCGGTCAGCAGGCCGGCCATCGTGAGCACGCCTGACAGAAGCTGATGAGTCTGCTCGGGGTTCTTGCTGGTGATGGCCAGGCCGAAAGACCGAGCCACCGGCGGGATCGGGGAATCCTGGGCAGCCATCGCGTCTTTCGACGGGGCCGCGAAGAGCGTGATCTGCTCGATATTGCCGAAGATCTGCGAGCCGAAGTCCTGACCGGTCGCCTGCCGGATCTTCTCGCCCGCGGCCTTGGCCTGGGCCGAGTCGGCTCCGCCGAGCGTGAGGCTGATCAGGGCCACCGTGTTGGCGGGGATGGCCTTGAGGGCTTCCTTGTTCAGGTTTGGCGTGCGGATCAGATTGTAGAACATCGACCGGTTGCCGTCCTTGAAGTTGATGTTCGCGTCGAGGGCGATGCCGGTCTCTCGCAGGGAGAAGGAAGCGATGAGATCGTTCACGTTCGCGAAGTCGACGATGCTGTTGGCCATCTGGACTTGCGGTGGGACCTGGTCGCCCGGGATCATCTTCATGAGCCGCCCGTAGGTCTCGTTGACGTTCAGCCAGACGGTCAAAGCATTCTGCTGGCGGGCCTGCTTGCTGATGTTCGAGAACGACTTGTTGTGCGATGCGAGCGAAGGCTGGCCGGTCTTGCCTTTGTACTGTTTGGCCGACCATTGGAGGATGTCGTTGGCCTTCTCGGAAGGGGTCGCGACGATGACGACGGTGTCGTCGTAGACGGCTCCGCCGCCGGGCCCGAACTTCACGGAGTTCATGCCCTCGATGGGGTCCGAGGCTTGGCCGAGCATGTTGACCGCGGTCATCAGGATGCCGCGGAGCGCGTCGCTCTTGCCCGGGAACAGAACGATGATCGCCGGCGGATTGTTCTGGACCAGATCCGTCAATCCGATGCCCAGGCCGCGGATCTTCTTGAACTCCGCGATCATACTGGGATTGAGGATCGCGCCGATCATCTGGGCGGGGTTGTTGCCCCCGTCCCAATGGCCGTTGCCGGCGTTCATCGCAGCCAGCGGGTTCTCGAACGGCGTGCCCTTGAGCATGTTGAGGATCGTCTCGACCTGCTGGCCGGGGGTGCCGATCTCGATGTAGGCGATCGTCTCCGGGGGCATCAGCGAGGCCGGGTCCGCGTTGCCCAGTTCCTCCAAGATGGGCTTGACCTTCGCGATGATATCCGTCTGGTCGCCGTAAT
>JBDKUU010000913.1:0-2531 GCA_039679525.1 Phycisphaerales bacterium
TGATTTCCGAGCCGCTTCTGTTCGGCCAGGAGCTCTGTACGCACCTCGAAAAAGTCCATAAGAGCGTGGAGCTGTCGCAGTCCCTTGCCGATGCGGCGATGACGCAGGACAAAGAGAGAATCGCGAACTTGCGCGATCAGGTCTCCAGTGTCCGACAGGAAATGGACGCCCTCAAGCTCTCGCTGTACGCGCAGGTCAAGGACATGCATTTCCACTCGGCCAGCGGGCCGGCATTGAACCAGTACCTGGCCTGTCAGGACAAAGTGGCGGATGCGGCGGCGGAGTTCGCGGACCTGGTGACGCTGCACGGGGCCGAGATCCCCGCCGAACTGCACGCGGACCTGCGGGCTTTCGTCGCGCAAATCGCGAACGTCAGCCGGCGGGCGCTGGACCTGACGATGGGCCTCTCCCCCGAGAGCCAGTCCGTCTGCCTCGATGGCGACGCTCCGAACGTGCTCGATGCCGTGCGTCAGGTCCATGACGAGAACGCCCGGACCCGTCAATTGGAGACGGAGTTCGCCCGGCGTGTGCACGATAGGGAAGGTCAGCTCGCCCCGGCGGCCCTCTTGTCGCTGGGCAAATGCGGCGATGCGCTGCGGGAGATGGCCGCCAATATAGAGCACGCCGCCGATTCTCTCTACCTGATGATTCGTCAGACATGATCCGAGCATTCAGACGGCGTAGACGAGCCCCGGCGCGGTCTGCCGATCGAACTCAAGGAAGGCTGCGATGATGGACCCTGTGATGGCAAGGCAAAACCAAGTATGGTGACTATCGTCCTGTTGATCGCTCTGGCGTTGGCGTTCGACTTTCTCAACGGCTTTCACGATTCCGCCAACTCCATCGCGACGATCGTCTCGACGCGGGTCCTCACGCCCCGCCTGGCCGTCATTTGGGCCGCGGCGTTCAACTTCATCGCGTTCCTGTTCTTCGGCCTGCACGTCGCCAACACCATCGGCAAAGGGATCATCGACATCGCCATCGTCGACAAGGGAGTGATCTTCGCGACGCTGATCGGCGCCTGCTCGTGGGACGTCATCACCTGGTACCTGGGCCTGCCGACCAGCTCCTCTCACGCTCTGATCGGCGGGATGATCGGAGCGGCCCTCGTCAAAGTCGGAACCGGCGCCCTGGTCTGGCACGGGATCATCAAGACGGTGGTCTTCATCTTCGTCTCGCCCATCCTCGGATTCGTCCTGGGCGTCACGCTGGGCACGATCGTCTACTGGATGTGCCGCAACTCGACGCCCCACACGGTGGACCATCTCTTCCGCAAAGGACAGCTCCTGTCGGCCGCCCTGTACAGCCTGGGCCACGGCGGCAACGACGCTCAGAAAACGATGGGCATCATCGCCAGCCTCCTGTTCAGCGCGGGCGTCCTGACCGGCGAATTCCGCGTGCCGTTCTACGTCGTGCTCCTGTGCCAGGCGGCCATCGCCCTGGGCACGATGTTCGGCGGTTGGCGCATCGTCAAAACGATGGGCCAGAAGGTCGCTAAGCTCAAACCGGTGGATGGCTTCGCGGCCGAATCGAGCGCGGCCATGACGCTGGCGATCTCCTCCGGCTTCGGCATCCCGGTCAGCACCACGCACACGATCACCGGCTCGATCATGGGCGTCGGCGCGATGCGTCGGCTCAGCGCGGTCCGCTGGGGCGTGGCCTACAGCATCGTGTGGGCCTGGATCCTGACGATTCCCGCGGCCGGCGCCATCTCGGCGGCCACCTACTTTCTGACGAGCCGCCTCCTCGCGAGCTGACGCGTCAAGCCGCCTTCAGGAGCGGCAGCGTGATCTGAAAGGCCGTTCCGCGACCGGGTTCGCTGCGGACCTCGACCCGGCCGCCGTGGGCATCGACGATCTGCTTGACGACGTACAACCCCATCCCCGTGCCTTCCGCGAGCGTGTTGGCGGACCGGCCGCGTCCGAACGGCTGAAAGAGCACCTTCCGGTCCTCCGCCGAGATGCCCGGCCCCTCGTCCGAGACGATCAGCAGAGCCACGCCGTCTTTCCTTTCAACGCGTACGACCACCCGCGTATCTCGCGGGCTGTACTTGACGGCGTTGGAGACCAGATTCATCAGCACGCGCTCCATCCTGTGCGCGTCGGCGCTGATGAGGCAACCCTCGTCGGTCTGGACGATCACCCGATGAGTGGTGATGATCTCGGCTTGGGCTTGGATGAATTGCCTGACCATCACTCCCAGGTCCATGTCCGCCTTCTGGATGGAGAACCGGCCGCTGGTCACCTGAATATCGTCCGTCAAGTCCTGGATGATCCGACGCAGGCCGCCCACCTCGTTCCCGATGGCTTCGAGGAAGGATCGCCGCTCTTCGTCGCTCCCGGATCTTCGCAGCATACGGCCGGCCATTTCGATCGCCAGGATGGGATTCTTCAGATCGTGCACCACCATGGCGACGAACCGCAGCCTCTCGTTTTCGCGATTCGCGATATCGCCGGCCATGTTGTTGAACGTCCGCGCCAGGGCGCCGAGCTCATCGTCGTAGAGGATCGGGGCCGTGGCCGAGAAGTTGC
>JBDKUU010000914.1:0-1671 GCA_039679525.1 Phycisphaerales bacterium
CCTGCGGATGGTCGTCTTGCGGGACCTCTCGGGCAACGTGCACTACGTCCGCAACGGCAAGATCGACGTCGTCACCAACATGACGAAGGACTATTCCCGCTATGTATTCGACATCGGCGTCGCCTACCGGGAGGACGTGGACGAGGTGATCCGCGTGATCCGCCAGGTGGATGAGGAATTCCGAAGCGATGACCAGTTCTCGCCGGACGTCCTCGAACCGCTCGAAATTCTGGGTCTGGATCAGTTCGCCGATTCGGCCGTGATCATCAAGGCGAGAATCAAGACCCGGCCGTGCAAGCAGTGGAGCGTCGGACGCGAATTCAATCGCCGGCTCAAGAAGCGATTCGACGAGAAGAACATCGAGATCCCGTTCCCGCACGTGACCCTGTACATGGGCCAGGACAAGGCCGGCCAGGCTCCGGCCCTGAAGCTTGCCATGGACGGCAACGGCTCCGCGCGGAGTCCACTGAGAGACTGAGACGACGATCGCCTGTTTTTGAAGCAAGAAATGACTGTAGTCGCTGTTCTACTTCCGCATACGCCGATCTTTTCGTGGGTGGTCCTGCCCATCCTGATCTTCCTGGCGCGCATCACCGACGTGTCGGTGGGGACGGTCCGGCTGATCCTCGTTTCCCGGGGTCTGAAGTACCTTGCGCCGATCGCCGGCTTTTTCGAGGTGCTGATCTGGATCGTGGCCATCGGCCAGATCATGCAGAACCTGACAAACCCCGTGTGCTACATCGCCTACGCCGGCGGTTTCGCCACCGGCAATTTCGTCGGTCTGCTGATCGCCGAGAAGCTCTCCCTGGGCACGGTGCTCATTCGGGTGATCACTCCCAAGCCCGCCCGCGACCTGCTGGACCGGCTCCGGGGCAAACAGTACGGCGTTACGGCCATCGACGGCCAGGGCGCCAACGGCCCGGTGCAGATCGTCTTTACGATCGTGCCCCGGCGGGAGGTCCGTGCCGTGATCGAGCTGGTCAAGGTCTTCAATCCCCATGCGTTCTATTCCATCGAGGAGGTGGATTCCGTGGAGCGGGGGGTGTTCCCCATCCAGAAACAGTGGCATGAATCCTCGTTTCTGGGGCTGTTGAGGCCTTTTCGCAAAGGCAAGTAGGCATAAAGAACTGGTCAGGAGGGGCGGCCCCTTATACAATCCCGGGCATGAAGGCGGCAGAAAGAACCGGATCGAAACTTCAGAGGCTGACCGAACTGCTGGTCGGCAAATCGTTCTTGTTGATCGCGATGCAGGACAGTCCCGATCCCGACAGCCTGGCGGCGGCCGTGGCCTTGCGAAAGCTGGCCAACAATCTGGGCAATCTCCAGTGCTCCATCGTATGCGGGGGCACCGTCGGCCGGGGCGAGAACCGGGCGCTGGTGAAATACCTGGGTCTGAATCTGCGGAGCTACGCCGAGATCGACTACGACAAGTACGATCTCGTGGCGATGGTGGACACGCAGCCCTGGACGGGAAACAACTCGCTGCCCGAGGGCGTGCTGCCGGACATCGTGATCGACCATCATCCCATTCGCCACCAGACGCGGGCCGTCGCGTTCACCGATATCCGCAGCGGCTACGGGGCGACCTCGACGATCCTCGTGGAGTACCTGATTGAGGCGGGCATCACGCCGGAGACGCCCCTGGCGACCGCGCTGCTCTACGGGATTCGT
>JBDKUU010000915.1:0-2631 GCA_039679525.1 Phycisphaerales bacterium
GTGCTCTCTTTGCCGCCGCTGAGATCGTGATGCCATCGTGTGTCCAGAAGCTTGCACAGGGGAGGCTGACAGTCGCGGTAGGTCTACGGGGCCACGCCCCCCCCTCGGGGGCGTGCAGAAGCGGTCATGCGCCCGCTGAATCTCCCCTTTTTCTGGGATGGTTGACCGACGGGCGGTTTGGCGATAGCATGATGATTTTTGGATAGGAGTCTGGAGATGATGACGAACGTAACGCTGATTACCGGAGACGGCATTGGGCCGGAGATCGCGGAAGCCGCCCGCAGGTGCATCGACGCCACGGGAGCCAATATTCATTGGGAGCTGGCTGAAGCCGGCGTGGACGTGATGGCGAGGCTGGGCACCCCCCTGCCTGACGCGACAATCGAATCCGTCAAGAAGAACGGCGTCGCGCTCAAAGCCCCGATCACGACCCCCGTCGGGACGGGCTTTCGCAGCATCAACGTGTACCTGCGTCAGAGCCTGGACCTCTACGTGTGTCTGCGGCCGTGCAAGAGCTATAAGGGCGTCCGCAGCCGGTACGAGAACATCGACCTGGTGCTCGTCCGCGAGAACACAGAGGACCTCTACGCCGGGATCGAGTTTCAAAAGGGCCAGGACGACACGCGGGAGCTGGTCGATTGGCTGAATAAGCACAGCAAAAAGAAGATCGGCCTCGACGCCGGGATCAGCATCAAGCCGATTTCCGTGGCCGGGACCGAGCGGATCGTGCGGTTCGCCTTCGACTACGCCCGCAAGAACGGCCGCAAGAAGGTCACCAGCGTTCACAAAGCCAACATCATGAAATTCTCCGACGGCCTGTGGCTGGAGGTCAGCCGGGAGGTCGCCAAGAACTATCCCGACATCGAGTTCGACGACCGCATCGTCGACAACATGTGCATGCAACTGGTGCAGAAGCCCGAGTTGTACGACGTGCTCGTGCTGCCGAACCTCTACGGCGACATCCTCAGCGACCTGTGCGCCGGACTGGTCGGCGGGCTGGGCGTCGCCCCCGGCGCCAACATCGGCGAGAAGGGCGCCACCTTCGAGGCCACCCACGGCAGCGCGCCGAAGTACAAGGGCCAGAACAAGGTCAATCCGACGGCTCTGATCCTCAGCGGCGTGCTCATGCTCAAGCACCTGGGCAAGACCAGCGAAGCGGACCGGCTGGAGAAGGCCGTCGCCGAGACGATCGCCGAGGGCCGCAAGGTCACGTACGACATGAAGGAAGACCGCGACGATCCGACCGCCGTCGGCACCAGCGAAATGGCGGATGAAATCATCAGGAAAATTCGAAGCTCGAAGTCCTAAATCCGAAACAAGCACGAATGACCCAAAGGCTCAATGACCGAAACGGCTCACGCGGGTCTGCGACAGCGTTTCGATCATTTGGATTTCGCGCTTTGAATTTGTTTCGGATTTCGAATTTCGATATTCGTGCTTCTCTTCAGTGAGGTCAACATGGTCAATATGGTCAAAAAGGTCCTCGTTCCCATCGCCGACGGCACAGAAGAGATCGAGGCGGTGTGCATCATCGATACGCTCCGCCGGGCCGGACTGGACGTGACCGTCGCATCGGTCGGCAAGCTCCAGGTGACCGCCAGCCGGGGCGTCAAGCTGGTGGCCGACGCCCTGATCGCGGACTGTGCGAGCCAGAGCTACGACTGCATCGCCCTGCCCGGCGGAATGCCGGGCGCGGAGCACCTACGAGACTCGGCCCCGCTGATCGCGATGCTCAAGAAGCAGAAGGCCGCCGGGAGATTGTATGCCGCGATCTGCGCCTCGCCGGCTGTCGCCCTGCTTCCTCATGGGCTTTTGGACGGAGTCAAGGCGGCGACATGTTACCCAGGGTTCCGAAACAAGCTGAATCCCGACCAGGCTTCCGACGAGCGAGTCGTGGTCGGCGGCAACTGCGTAACCAGCCAGGGCCCCGGCACGGCCATCGAATTCGCGTTGAAGCTGATCGAACGGCTCCTGGGCCCTCAGAAAGCCAAGGATGTAGCCGGCCCCATGCTGGTCACCATCTGAGAGATATGTGCACCCCGAACGGGATTTCGTTTGCCCTCTACGTGGTTGCTAGTTCACGCAGGACATCGCGCAGCACCTGGAAACTCCTAGAGGTGTTTGTATCAATGTTCCAGTGTTCGGCCACGGCGCGGGCGGCTTCGATTTTGCGTAGCCCGCCTCGGAAGTATCCGGCTTTCTGCATTATCTTCTCAAAAGCCTCCCAAGTTCCGCCCCGAATTGCGTCAGAATTGCGGTACGGGACCTGATTAGGAATCGTCGCGAGGACCTTTGGGTATGCCGCACACACAGCCTGCCAGTCGCCGAAGTACCATGCCTCCAACTCCTCAATGACCACGCGGTTCACGACCGAATAGGCTGGCCCGCTAGTAGCCGATTTTGTGACAAGTCCCGCTTGAGACGCCATCCGTTCCATCTTCTGCTTCAAGACAGCGCAGTCGTCATCATCCCGATCCACTAGAACCACAATCCGCCAGTCAGATGGCAACCATGAACGATATCCTCTCAGGCGAGCAGGTAATTTTGCGAGCAAATCGTCTTTGCACTGATACGGGTACACTTGGAAGCTCTTTTCTCCCAACAATCGTGGAAGCAGCACACGTAGCGCCG
>JBDKUU010000916.1:0-4279 GCA_039679525.1 Phycisphaerales bacterium
TGGGCAGGATCGATCAGGACGGCGCGAGCCGCTTGATTCGGGTCGCTGGTGACCACCTTGCCGTCGACGTCGGCCTTGATCACAATGTCCCCGATTACGGAAAGCATGTCGATCTTCTGACGCCACGGAATCCGTTTCCACCCTTCCAGCGAGATCCGATCGATCACGTCCTGACTGTTCCACTTGAGCCACTGCTCGGTGGTGAAATCGTTCGTGTCCAGCAACTTCTCGCCGCTGCCCGGGGGGATCAGGATGTGCTGGGTCCTGGCCAGTATCCGTTTCGAAGGCTTCTGCATCGACGCCAGGTTGACATCGCCGGGTATGTCCGACGGGCCGCGAGCCAGCGAGTAACAGATGCGAGCCACGTTGCCCCGCTCCGGTCGGCCGTAGGCCTGGAAGTCGCCCGTGGTAAAGAACATGATCCGATCGAACCGCTCGAAACCGAGAGAATCGTTGCGATTGATCGTGGGATTGATCGGATTGCCGTTGGCGTCAACCGGAGCATAGTCCGGCTTGCGTTTGGCGTCCCAGACCACGAAGATCTCGCCGTCCTTGCACAGACTGCGGAAATCGGCGTCCAACTGGTCCGTGATGACGCGGAGCTTCTGCATGATCTCGGCGTTGGCCAGAGCCATCCGGTGCGAATCGATGCTGACCCGGAAGATCACTCCGGCGAACGACAGCACCACGGCCAGGATCGCCAGGGCCACCACCAACTCCATGAGCGTGAAGGCTTTTCGCATCATTACGGCCTCGGGAATCTCACGATCTTCTCATACGCGGCGACGCCGGGAATCCGCCCGCCCGTCACCGCCGGCGGAACCGTCCAGACCCAGCCGCCATTGGCTCCGGTCAGGTCGCCGCCTTCCCACTTGCGATCCAGCCTGATCCTCTCCGGCTGGACTTTATCCCTTTCCAGCACGCGATAGATCTGACCGGTCGCGTCGTCCACGAGGATCGAGCCCTCGCCGACAAACGTCCGCTCGTCGATCGTGTCGCTCGCGACGGCGTCCTTGACGAGGATCTCTTCGGACGCGGCGCCCGTGCTGCTCTGGGCGATATTGACCCGCAGAGGACACGGCAGATCGGTCTGTTCGAGCGCCGGCCAGGCTGAGCCGCTCTTGCGCTGGTAGTACGAGGAATTGCCGCCGGTCTCGCGACTGACGAGCACCACGCACTGGACCAGATCGCGGTTGCCCGCTCCGGCCTCGACAGAATTCACGTCGTTGACGTCGGCCACCCGTCGGCAGATCGCCGACCAGGAGTACTGCCGGCCGGTGTCCGCGCGCGTCGACGGGTAGAACGATTCGTCCGCCGGCAGCGTGGCGAGGTCCTTGTACGCGACGAATCCCGTCGTCTTGAGATTGGGGTCGGCGACGTCCAGGCCGAAGATCCGCATCTTGGCGAAGGCCTCCTCGGCCGCCACCGCGCCGATCGTCCGCTCCGTCGAGAGCGTGGCGAAGTACATTCCCGTCAGGAATGCGCCGCTGATGAACGTCATCCCGATGGCCAGCGTCGCGACGGCCATCAAAGTCTCCGTCAGCGAGAATCCGTGCTGTTGCCGTTTTGTTCTCATATCGCCCATCATTTCGCCGAGATCAGGTTTCCCGTGTACGGACTGACGTAGAAGGCCTCGGTCGCCAGCCGGCTCAGATAGTCGGTCCACGCCGTCTTTTTGTCGTACACGACCCGCAGTCGGGGCGTCTCATAGATCACGAAGTGGGTGCAGCCGGGCTCTTCGCCCAATCCATAGTTGAGGCTTCCCACTCCGTTCTTTCTGGGGAAATAGTCGTCCTGGAGGAACATCCCCTGCCGAACCGGCCGGCAGATGTTCACGACCGAGTTGAACACGTCGTCCATGGACACGTCGGAGCCGGTATTGTCCGGAAGGTACACGCCGTCGCGGTTGCGAACCCGCACGTCGTGCGTGACGAGCTTGCCCGCGGGCGAGAACACGATCGAGAAGCTCGTCGCATCGGACAATTCCAGAGGCTCGTCGATATCCGCGTCCTTGGCGATCCAGCTCAACTCCATGACGCCCATCGGGGCGGGCAGCTTGATCGGCTCCACGCCTTCCATCGCGCGGAAGCCGTTTTCCAGGCCACCGTTGTTCTTCGTATCCTCGTGCACGATGAAGACCATGTACTGCGGGGCGTCCATCAGCCCTTTGAGCGGGTCGGCGGGATTGTCGGAAGTGCAGAGCTTCTGGAAGCGAACCCCCACGTACCGCTGCCGGCTGACCGCCATCGTCCGGGCCGAGTTCAACGCGGCGTTGATCATGCTGATCGCGCCGCCCTCGGACTGGAACGATCGGACCAACACCCGCATGGCCGGCATCGCCAAACCCATCATGATGGCGATCGTCGCAATGACCAGCGTCATCTCGACCAGCGTCAAACCGGTTGTCTTGCGCGCTCGCAGGTTCATGGGTTTCGATCTTTCATTCTTGTCTTATCGGGTCCTGCTGCTGATGTCGTCCTGGGTGCCGAACTTCTTGTCCGGCCCCGCCGAGATCAGCTCGGGAAACGAGTCGCCCTTGCCGTCGGCGTACTCGTACACGTAATCCAGCACGGTGCCCCAGGGGTCCTGAATCTCCACGATGTCCGGGTCCCCTGCCTTGTTCTTGATCGTCGCCGGGTCGAGCTTGTCGAGCACCGCCCGCGAGTCCGGCACGGACCGCAGCTCCTTGACCATCAGCTCGATGTGGTCCAGGGCCAGGCTGTTGTCCCGCACGATCTGCTCGGGGAACTTGTCCCGAACCTCGTAATACTCGCGAAGCGAGGCGCTGAGCAGCTTGAAGGCGTTGTCCAGGGCCCGCTCCTTCGACTGGTTGTCGACGCGGAGCGTCAGCGTGACCACGATGGCGGCCAGCACCGCGATGATGCCCAGCACGACCATCATCTCGATCAGCGTGAACGCCTTGTTGTGATGCCCCTCGGTCATAGGCCGCCTCATACGATCCCCGCGATCACTGTCCGAAATTCCGGATGTCGTCGTTCGTGCCGTAGATGCCGTCCATGCCCGCCGAGATCAGCAGGTACGAGTCCGGCCGCACCGGCCAGACCCGGTTCTGGTCCTGGATGTGCGTATCGCGGGTGTAGTAATCGTAGAAGTACTCGAAACCCGTCATGCCGACGCGGGCGCTTCCAGCCAGGTCGTGCTTTCTGCGCGAACCCATCGGCAAGGAGGCGTCCCCCAGCCAACCGAGATCCAGAATCGGCGCGTTGTCGCGTGCGTCGTAGATGCAGCCGCTCGTCGCGGCGTTTGCCCAGGCGGTCGGCTTGGGAAGGAGACTGGCGGGGTTGGCCTTGTAGTACAGAATCGGGGTCCCCGCCGCCACCATCGTGCCGTTGACGCGTCGGATCTTGCGTTCGCTGCGAGTGAACACATCGCACAGCACGTACGTTCGCGGCTCGAGATCGCCGGTCGTCCCCGGGAACAGGGCGTCCACGCCGCCGCCGAGCAGGAACGGATTGGCCACGTCCAGCTCCACGTATCGCCCCTTGCGTTTCTTTAGGGTGTCGGTCTCAAAATACACCGTGTTGGCGATCGCGGCGCCGGTGGGGCTGACTGCCAGGCCATTGGCTCGCCAGGCGGAATCCGGGTGAAACCCCAAGAGGTCCCATCCCACCATCGCTTCGGCCAGCTTCTGAGCGCCGCAGTAGGTCCGAAGCGTCGTCGTCCCCGTGGCGAACGGGTCGTACCAGGACGACGGCGGAAAGTCGCCGTAGTCGTTCTTGAAGGCCGCCAGGCCCATCTCGATGGCCGTGAACTGCGCCTTCTGCTTGGTCTCCTTGGCCACCCGCTGCACGGTGTGCACGGCCGGTATCAACAGCCCGACCAGTATGGCGATGATGCCGACCACGACCAGGATTTCAACCATCGTCATGCCCGATCTTCTCGTTTTCACGGGTATCCTCTTTCCATTATCCCAGTGACGATCCAAAGCTATTCCTGCAAACTACCGGCCAGCCAGTTGTCGCTAAAGGCGGCCAGATCGAAGAAGTTCACGGTGTCGGCGTCCTCGAGCTCGTCGATCGGGCTGAGGTTGTACCGGCTGTAAGACGGCGCCTCCGTCAGCCACCTGTCCGCCAACATCGCCAAGTCGTCGTAATCCACAAAGCAGTCCTGATTGAAGTCGCCGGGCAGCAGCCCCCCGCCGTTGCAGAAGGGCCTGGCTTCGACGCTGTCCCAGAAGCTCTCGTAGGTCTCGAACAGCATGCCGGCCGCGTGCACCCTCAAACCCAGCGAGACGCGGTGCGGCAGGCCATCCCGGAAC
>JBDKUU010000917.1:0-12680 GCA_039679525.1 Phycisphaerales bacterium
CGAGACCGCCAACAAAGGCATGGGGCAGTACGACGGCCGCATGGAATACCTGCTGCGTCACGGCCGGCACGTGGCGGACATCGCCATCCTGTACCCGATCGCATCGCTCCAGGCCGACTATTCTTTCGCCCAGCCCACCCTGGTCGAGCCGGTCACAGGCGGCGGTCGAGGTCGCGGCGAGCCCGGCTTCTACTACGCCCTCGAAGGCGGCGTCCTGGTCCCCGAGAACGACTACATGGACCTGGGCGAGATGCTGTTTCGCGGCATGCGGATCGACTTCACCTATCTGCACCCCGAGATCCTGGAGAGCAAGTGCCTCGTCGAAGGCAACAGACTGATCCTCGACAACGTGGAGAACTGCGAGGAGTTCCGCGTTCTGATCGTCCCCGGCGGCAGCACGATCTCCGTCGCGGCCGCGAAGAAGATCCTGGACTTCTACCGTGCCGGCGGGACCGTCATCGCAACCAGCAAGCTCCCGACGAGATCCGCGGAGTTCAACCAGGATAGGCAGGTTCAACAGATCGTGGGCGAGGTGTTCGGCGTTCCCGCCTGCGGCCCCATGACCGCGACAATCCGCGCGTTCACCGATGACTTCAAGACCTTCTTCGCCCACGTCGATCCGGCGGGCGGCAAGGCGTACTTCCTGCCCCGACCGGAGCCGAAGATGGTGGACGCTGTGCTGAAGGAAGCGTTGCCCGTGCGCGACGTCGACGTGCGGACGCCTTGGCTGTGGCCGGTGCCGATGAATAGGGACTACGCCGGGGCTCTGACGTATATCCACAAGGTCAAGAGCGGCCGCGACATCTACTTCTTCGCCAATTCGACCGATGCCGCGGTCGATGCGACGGTTGTTCTGCGGGGCAACAAGAAGCTGGCGATCTGGGACCCTCACACGGGAGAAAGAAGAGCTGCGGAGGCCGCCGCATCCGAAACCGTCGGCCAACCGGTGACCAGCGTCCACTTGGCGCTTCAGCCGCTCACATCATTGTTCTACGTTCTGGAGTGAATACGATTCCGAAAAACAAGAAGACCCGGAGAGCGAGCGATCAGCCGCTTGTTCTCCGGGTCTCGATCTATCGTCGATCCGTCGCGAACGAGGATCAGGCCAGCGCCTCTTTGCAGAACTGAACGCACTTGGCCGTCTCTTTCACCGAGTCGGAGCCCTGGGGAACCGGATACTCCAGCTCGATATCGGCCGGGAAGGTCCATTTCTCTCTCTTGAGCATCTGAAGCACCAAGGCCACCGGCGTGTCGCCCTGGCCGAACGGCATGTTCGGGCCGTTGTTGACCTTGCGGTCCTTCAGGTGCAGGCTGAGAATCCGGTCATGGTACTTCTCGATGATGTTCATCGGGCACTGATTCGTGCCGGCGACGTAGTGGCCGATGTCGAAGTTGATCCCGAGGTACTTGCCGTACGACAGAATCGGTCCCTCGTAGGTCGTGGGCTTCATCTGCGTGTGGTTGTGGAAGCCGATCATGATCTTGTGCTTGTCGGCGATGGGCCCCAGCCGCTTGGCGGCGTCTTCCGACAGCTCCCGCGTGATGCCGTTGGCCCCAAGAGCCTTGGCGACATTGAAATAGTAATCGATCTCGCCGTCGCTCATGTTGCCGTCGCCGATGCTGCCGAACTTGACGATGTGGATGCTGACGCCCGCGTCGTTGTACAGCTTGCGAAGGGCCTGGAATTTGTCCATCGGGGCCGACAGACGCCACTGGAGCTGGTCTTCCCGGCTCTTCTCCACGGCCTTTTTCTGCTCGTCCGTCATCTGTCCCCGCGGCCCGCCCCCAACGCCGGCAGGGAGTCCCGCGAATTGCTCGACGGGCTCGCCCATCAGCTCGATCGAGCTGATCCCCGACTGAACGACGTACTTGAGAATGTCCTCGGCCGAGCCGGGCAGATCGCGATAGCTGTAGGTGATCGTGCCGATCTGCACGCCGCCGAAGTTGGAATTGGGCTTGCCTGCGGGCTGTCCCGCGGCCGCTCCCAGGACAGTGTTCCGCGTCATGGCCAGCGCCGCGACCGCGGCCGCTCCGCCCAGCAGTTCCCGGCGGGATATCGTTTGTTGCTCTCTCGTTCGCCCCTGATCTCTCATAATGATGCTCCACAAATCTCCACTCGATCCTCCCCCACAGAGACACCGCCACGGGTGCCCTCGCCCACACTGCCGGTCATCCTACCCGACAACGGCCGTCAACGCCAGTATCTGGCTGTGAACGGTTGATGCATCGGCGTTCAGAATGATATGATTGGGCACCGAAGAACTCATTGGAAGGATCATCCATGACGCATATGACACGTCGCGATTATGTCAAAGGCACGTTGGCCGCGATGGCCGGGGCTGCGATGCCGACGTCGCCAAGCTCTGCCTCATCGAGCGAGCAGTCTCCCCAGCCTTCAGCCGGAGGCAGAATCGTGCTGTGCGAATTGACCGGGCCGGGGCGTCTGGCCACTACAATGCTCCAGATGGGCCTGACTCACGTCATCGCGGGAATGGGGCTTCGCGGCACCGTCGAACAGCAGGCGGAGCAGGTCGCCAGGACGAAAGAGAAATACGAGGCGGCGGGACTCAAGATCGTGGGCGTCGAGGGGGCCCCGGTGAGCTTCGAGAAGATCAAACTCGGGTTGGACGGGCGGGATGAGGAGATTCAGAACTTCATCAACGCGATCCAAGCCCTGAGCCAGGCGGGGATCGCGATGATCTGCTACAACTGGATGGCGGGCCTCGGCTGGACCCGAACCAATCAGAATGTTCCGTATCGCGGCGGGTCCGTGACCAGCGAATTCGACCTCCAGGCGGCCGAACAGATGGGAGAGACCCGCTACGGCAAGATCAGCGAAGAGAAGATCTGGGACAACCTGGTGTACTTTCAGAAGGCGGTGATCCCGGTCGCCGAGAAGTTCGGCGTGCGGATGGCCCTGCACCCGGACGACCCGCCGATCTCGCCGCTCCGCGGCATCGGACGCATCCTGACGAGCGCCGAGAACTACCGCAAAGCGATGAACATCGTGCCCAGCCCCATCAATGGCGTCACCTTCTGCCAGGCGAACTTCAAGCTCATGGGCGAGGACATCTACGCCCTGGCCAAAGAGTGGTGCGACCAGAAAAAGGTCTTTTTCGTGCACCTGCGTGACGTCGAAGGCACCAAGGAGCGCTTCCGCGAGACCTTCCACGACAATGGCTCGACGGACATGTCGCAAATGCTCAAGATCTACAGCCAGTGCGGCTACGATCTGCCCATCCGGCCGGACCACGCTCCGATGATGGAAGGCGACGCGGCCGGCCAGACCGGCGGCTACGGCGTCGTGGGCAAGGTCCTCGCCTTCGGCTACATGATGGGGCTCATGAAAGCCCAGAACATCGCCTACATCTGAGAAGGTGCGGTGTCCGTCATGCTTCGGCGGCCAAGCCCGCCGGCTCCGTGCCCGGCGTGCCCTTGACCACGACGGGCTTTCGATGCCACCACGTCGCCAGGATCGAGCCCGAGACATTCTGCCACGGCCCAAAGAAGGCGGGCGCCAAGGCCGCGGCCGAACTCTTGATCACGTTCATCGCGAGTCCGGAGGCCATGCCGCCGTTCTGCATGCCGACTTCGAACGCCACCGCCCTGCACACCCGTTCGTTCAAGCGGCAGGCGCGAGCCAGCCAGTACCCCAGACAATAGCCCGACGCGTTGTGAATCACCGTCGCCGCGAACAGGAAAGGCAGCAGGCCCTTGAGCTGGGCCCCGGAGAGATCATAGATGGAGCGGGCCGTGATTACCGCGATGATGCAGCAGATCCCGAGCATCGACACGATCGGCAGCACGCGATCCATCCATCGCTCGGGGCCTTTGAACCAGACTCGAATCACCAGTTGCGACAGCACGACCAGGCTCAGCAGCGTCAATCCGAAGATCACGCCGGCACGCGGGAAGGCGGCCGCATAGGGCTGCCCTTTGCCCCAGGTGAACAGGACCGGCGGCACGAAACGAACGGCCAGAATGGCGCCGGCGACTCCTGTCGCCGAGAGGATCGACAGCAGCCAACCCTGCTGAAACGCCTTTCGCTTGCTGTAAAGAATGCGGTTGGCCAGGAGTCCCGCGACGATGGGGACGATGATCATGTTGATGATCTCGAACATCATCTTGACCAGGTGCACCTCCACCATCTGACCGCCGAGCGTCTTCATCAGGATCGGAGTCATGAAGGGAGCGACCAGGGTCGTGGAGGAGGTCACCGTAACCGAGACGGCCACATCGCCGCCGGAGAGATACGTCATCACGTTGGAGGCCACGCCGCTGGGGCAGCAGCCGATGAGCACGATGCCCGCGGCGATCTCCGGCGTGAAGCTCTCCGGCGTCAGACCAAACGCCTTGCCGAGAATCAGACCGCTGGCGAGGGCCCAGCCGACCAAAGGCATGATGACGAATTGCGAGCCAAATCCCACGAGGATCGGCCAGGGCCTCCTGAGCACCTCGCTGAAGTCCCGCAGACTCAGGGTCGTTCCCATCCCGAACATGATGATCTGGATCAGCGGGGTGATCGTGTTCTTCAGTTCGAAGCCGCCCCATTCGATGAAACTCCCGGGATAGGCGATGGACGCCGATGCGAACGCGAAGACCCAAATCGTGAAGGCGAATCGCTTCAAGAACGGGTGGCTCGTGAAGTACAGAGCCAGCGAGGTGAACATCGTGATCACCGCTGGCCCCAGACTGGCGCGATACCCGGCGATCATCATGATGACGACCGCCGCCAGGCAGACGCCGGATACGTACTTGAAATAACTCAGGAACGAGCGTTCGGTCTCCATAGCTCTCCCGTAATGTCCTCTAACTCCACAGTCGGTCGTTCGACCGGTCCTGATTCCACTCCTCGGTGGGCGCGAACAGCTCCTGACCGGGTTCGAGGTGCTCCTTGATTACGTCGAGATTCAGCTCGATGCCCAGGCCGGGCCCCTCCGGCACGCGGGCGAAACCGCCCGTATGGAACGGCTTGTCCACGCCGGTGACCAGGTTCTCCCACCAGTCGATATCGACGGAATGATGCTCCAGGGCGACCACGTTCTCCGTGGCCGCGGCGCAGTGCAGATTGGCCATGAACGACACGGGCGTCCCGGCGAAGTGCATGGCCATCGCAATGCCGGCCTGTTCGGCGTAATCCCCGATCTTCTTGGTCTCGAGAATGCCGCCGGCCGTGGCCAGGTCGGGCTGCACCATATCGACGGCCCGCTCGTCGATCAGCTTCTTGAAGCCGCCGTCGAGGGTGTAGATGTCCTCGCCCGTCAACAGGGGCACGTCAATTGCGTTTTTGATCTCCTTGAGCATGTCCGTGTATTCCCACGGGACCATGTCCTCGACCCAGGCCAACTGATACGACTCCAGGGCTTTGGCCAGCTTGATGCAACTGTTGACGCCCATGTGGCCGAAGTGATCCGACGCGACGGGGATCTGCCAGCCGACGATATCACGGACTGCGGCGAACTTCTCGCCCATCAGTGCGGCCCCTTTGTCGGACAACTGAATGGCCGTGAAGGGATGCTTGCCCTGCCAGTTGGGTTCCTTCGTTGGGTAGCTCAGGGCCCCAGGAACGTCGCGGATGTTCTGAATGCCGCAGTCGTACTTGAGAAACGTGAATCCCTGCTCGAGTCGTTTCTTGAATCCGGCCACCTGGCCGTCGGGCGTGTCGGCGTACAGCCGCACCTTATCGCGGTAGCGGCCGCCCAGCATCTGATAGACCGGGACGCCGTACGCCTTGCCTGCCAGATCCCACAGGGCCATCTCCACGCCGGAGACGCCGCCGCCCTGCCGGGCATGGCCGCCGAACTGCCGGATGCGTTTGAACAGCATCTCGACGTTACAGGGGTTCTGGCGAAGCAAGCGGGATTTGAGTATCAATGCGTACCGCTCGCTGGCCCCGTCGCGGACCTCGCCGTAGCCAGAGATACCTTGATTCGTGTCGATGCGGATCAACGGGCATCTCATCGGCGCCCGCCCGATCACCGCGATTCGAAGATCCGTGATCCGCAGTTCCGAGGGGCTGGAGCTGCGAGAGACACTCTGTGTGGCGCAGGCCACCTGTTCTTCGATCGGAGCGTCGATCATGCCGGCCAGGGTCAGCCCGGCGAAACCCGCACCCGCGGTCCTCAACAGGGAGCGTCTCGAACACGCTCCCTCGTGCTTCCGGTGCTTCATCACTTGTCTTTCCTTATGCGTGTCAGGGTGCTTCTATCGTCTACCAGTTCCGCGCCTTGGGATCGAGCATCTCTTCGATCACCTCTTTGGGCACCGGCACTTCGTTCATGTTCTGCTTCAGCCAGCCGCGGAAGTCCTCGCGAATCTCGGGCGTCCATCGGCTGTCGATCTGGCCCGGCGTATACTTGCCTTCCTTGAGCCGCGCGTGTCCGAACATGTCGCGCAGGGTGATGGCCTCCGATTCGGTGACCACCTTCTCCGCCAGGTGAGCGGGGATGAAGACGATCCCCTCTCGTTTGGCCAGCACGACGTCGCCAGGACACGCCACCGCCCGGCCGATCCGGATCGGGACGTTGATCGCGCTGAGCATCACTTCTTTGAGATAGCTGGGGTCCGCGCCTTTGTACCAGGCGTTGAAGCCCTTGATCTCCGCGAGTCCTTCGAGGTCGCGAACGCCGGCGTCGAAGATGACGCCGTTGCCGCTCTTGGCATAGATCGCGTTGCCCAGGTTGTCGCCGATCAAGGTGCCGTCGAGGACCTTGCCAAAGCCGTCGGCGACGTAGACATCGCCCTTCTGGAGCATGTCAATCGGCCAGGAATTCGAATTGCCGAGCCGCCCTTGGGCGTGTCCATGGTCCAGGATCGCTTGGTTGAGGTCGGGCTGCATGGGGATATACTGCGCCGTCAGCACGCGGCCGACAATCGCCTCGTCGGGATACATGATCTGCCAACCCATCGCTGTCTCGTAGCAGTTGTGAAAGCCGGCGTTGAAGACGACGCTCCAGGCCATTGTGATCGGGACGTTCCTCATTCGCTTGAGCAAGTCGTCGGAGACCCGCGGCCGCCCGTCGGCCATCCGGGGCCCGGTCCATTTCGCCGTGCACTGCATCACTCGGACAGGGTCCGAGACCTCCGGCGGCTCGATGCCGCCATCGGCAGCCTGGATGCGGAGGTTTCGCCATCGCACCTCGTAGGGCCCTTCGTCGTTCCCGATGGCGTGCACCTGGAGACCGATCACGCCGCGGGCCGTCATGCTGTCCCGCAGATCGACGCAGGGAACCTCGTTGATCCACGTCCGCATCCGGTCGCCCTTGCACTCGATGCGGTACTTGTTCCACTGGCCGTCCTTGAAGGCCTTGCTCGCGACGGGGTCGGACGTCGTGCTCGCCAGCATCACGGCGCGACGCGCCTCGTCGTAGATGCTGCCGGAGGAGCCGGCCGTCTCCGTGGCGATCTCCACCTGGTAGCCGTAGACCCGGTCGGCGGGGATCACAAGAGACCGGGGCTTGCCGTCCCGATCGGGGAACACGAAGGCCATCTCCGCCGGGGCGATCTGGCTGCGAATCTGAACGCCGGAATTGAGCTTCGGATCGACCTTGACTTCGAACTCGAGCACGAAGTCGCCGTACTGGCGATCGCTGCAGAGGAACGAGTTGGGGCTGCCTTTGGCCGTCGTGCCGACGATCTCACCGCCTTCGACGCGGTACTTGGCGAAGCCGCTGTGGACCGACCATCCGGCAAGATCTTTCGCGTTCGGATCGACGATAGGAACCCACGAAGCCTTGGCTCGATCCTGGGCGATCGCGGCGCCGGCCGCGACCAGCACGAGCACAACCGCTGCCCACTGTATCCTTCCGCTGTTCATTCGGCACTCCTTTCCTGATTGTCGTCGTACGGCGAGAACGCGTCAGCCGAGCTTCTCGGGGATCTCCGTCATGGGCCCCATCCACTTGAGCTCGCGCTCGATGTCGTCGTGCATCCGGTACTTCTTCGTCACATCGGCCAGCTTCGGGCCGCGGATATCGATCTTCGACAGGTCTTTCTGGCCCAAGCCTGCGCGAGCGCAGAAGCCCAGGTACGCGATCCAGTCGGGATCGAGGCCCATCACCTCGACGCCCACGCGGTCGGCGGCCACGAAGTCCGTGGAGGCGACGGCAATTCGCGAAGGCACCATCGTGCCGCTGCCCGGCCCGTTTCCCTCCATGCCCTCCCAGCCATCCAGCACCGCCGCCCCCAGGAACGGCTGAAGTCTCTGGATCGTCATCATGATGTCGACGTGCGTCTGTCGCACGCCGCCGTGATAGAGCCGTTTGTCGTTCCATCGCTCGCTTTCGCCGCGGGAACTGTGCAGGGGCGCGCCCAGGGCCATGTTCTTGAGCGAGAGCGTGGCGATCACCGTGTTGTGCGTCTTGAGCATGGCCGAGCAGATGACATAGGCCTCAGGGTCGAGCAACCTGGCCGCGAGGCGGACCGGCACGACGTGCAGATCGCCGTTGAGAATCGAGCCCATCCCGTACTTGCCTTCCTCGTTCATATCGACGAGGCTGACGTCGAGCGGCTTGTGCTCCGAGGCGATCTTGGTGTAGCCGAAGTTGTCAAAGCCTTCCGTCGTGAAGCCCGCGGAGGATTCGGCGATCGTGACGGGCCCTTTGAACCGCGGGGCCAGGAAGTCGAAGATGCCGTGGAGAGCGTCCGCGTGCGTCGAGGCGAGCTGGTTGCGGGTGCTGACCATGTTCGGCTTGATCACCACGCGTTTCTTGCTCTTGAGAACGGGCAGAATCTGGTCTTCGATCGCAACAAGGGCGTCGCAGACGTTCTGCCGCCGGCTGGCGCCATTGGTCACCGAGACCACGGAGCGGCGATCCGAGGGACCGGCCGGCTGCGAGACTTCGGGAGGACGATCCTGGGAGCGAAGCAGACCGGCGGAAGCGCCGAACGCCGCCGCGGTCCAGAGAAGGTGTCTGCGGGAGAACGCGTGATCGTGCATATACCTATCCTTTCCATGCGAGCACCGACCTGTGGGCGATGGGCCCAACCGGTCAGATTATCGCCGCTGGGGGACTCGGTGTAAAGGCGATTACTCAGGAGAGGCGGATGGGTGTGACCAATCCTCCTGACAGATCGAAGACGCCCACGCATATGGGAGAGGTTCCCATCCTTCAAGACCCACTGCAAGCCCGAGGGTGCCTGCCCGAGAAGGTTTATCGCTTTGCGGCCTCCAGCGGAACAGGCATGCAAAACGCCTGCTTGGAAGGGTGCGCAGCACCCTGGCTGCTGGCGGCCGCAACGCGATGAACTCCCGCTGCGCAGCGGCGGATTCCGGAACAGTCCGTTCCTTCCTCTGTTCATCAGGAGAAACCAGGTGCGCCGGAAGAATGGACCACACCCCGCCGATGAGGGGCGGCTTCTGCCCGGTCTCACTCACCGGGGGCAGCCCAGACCCGCGAGAAAGCTTCGAACAACTCGTCTCGCGACAAGCCGCGGGCTATGGCTGAGAACTTCGTGCGCGGTCCGAGTGGGGCGCACGCCGGCTTTTCCTGCCGTTGATCGCCGATCGCTTCGTAGAACGCCAATCCGTCGTCGAACCGGATGTTGCCCTTCAATCGCAGGAGGCGACCTCGCAGGGAATCCAGGGCCGCTTCGAATCGCTGGCGGTCGATGGTGTCTTCGGAATCGAACGAGACTGTCACCAGATCCGGCGGAGCGATCTCGCAGAACGTCCCGCTGCACTTGCGGTGGCGCAAGTCGCGAAGGAACTCGATAGGCACTTGGCCATGATGGACAATCGTGCGTTTGGCCGCTGGGCTGATCTCGGCCAGCAAGGCGTCCAACTCCCTGATGGCGGCCTCGGACGCGCGATCGGCCTTGTTGATGGCGATGCCGTCGGCGGCAAGGACCTGATGCACCGCAGCCTTGAGGTACGGGGCGACCTGCACAAACGTCACGGCGTCGACCACGCAGAGATTGGCCCGCACGACATACCGACCCGCCAAAGCGGGGAACTCGAAGTATGTCTCCAGATCGGCTGTCTCCGCGATCCCGGTGGCCTCGACGAGGACCAGATCCGTGTGGCCGTCCGACGACAGTTCCTGCAACGCCCGGAGAAATTCCGTCTGCGTGCACGTGCAGAAGAGACTGCCCCGATTGATCTCGTACTTCGGGCGATCGCCGCTCTGAACGAGCGAGCCGTCGACCCCGACCCGCCCGAACTCGTTGACGATCAGGGCGATCCTGCGGCTTGCGACGGCCGGAAGGGTCAGAAGATGATTCAGCAAGGTGGTCTTGCCCGCCCCCAGGTACCCTGTAATCAGGACGACGGGAATGGGGGTCATGACAGGTCCTTGATCCATTCCTTGATGACGTTCACCTCGGGCAGGCCCCTCGTCGTCTTCAGGTGATACTGGGCCAGAACGATGGCCGGGGTCTGCTCCGGCAGGACACCGAACTTCGCGATCTCGCCGGCGTCCTGAACGTGACGCACGGAGATGTCGCTGCCCATTTCCATCAGGGCCTGCTCTACGTTCCGCTTCACGTTCTTCATCTGCTCGGTCTGGGGCCCCAGCAGGTAGAACGCCCCCCGCCGGCGCTGGAGCTTGAGCCGGAACTTCTCGTTGATGCGTTTCTGAATGGCGGCGATCAGCTCGTCCTTCGGGGGAATGCGGGAGACGAACGCGATCTGCCCGTCGATGCAGATCGTCGGCACGTTGTGGATCATCAGACTGGTCATGAAGACCAGGGACTCGCGGTACTTGATCTTGTGCTCGCGCCATTCGACGATGCCTTCGAACTGCGGAGCCACCCGCCGCACCGCATCGACCATGTACTGGCAGGGCGCGCACGCCTCGCTATCCAGCGTGATGATGTCCACGATCACCTTGCGGTGCTGGCCGTAGTCATGCAAGTCGAGCCGGTCCACGTCCGCCTGCGTTCGCGTCATGGCCCTCACGACATCCCGTTGATACGGATCGGCCGCCAGCGGCCCGATCGCCGCCAGGTTCTCCGGCGGAGTGGCGTACGGCAGGTCGCAGCCCGGCGACAGGACGAATCCCTTCTCGCCGCCGACGTCCAGGCAGGCCAGGGCGCTGTGCTGAGCCTCCTGGGGCGTCCCGAGAAGCAGCACCGTCGTGAGCGGCAGGTTCCCGCCGAAACTGATGCCCTTCTCCAGGCAGACCTCGCGGACGAAATCGAGACGGATGTTCTCGTCGATCGAGATGTTGTCGCAGCCGCACTCGCTCATCGCGGGGATGTTCTGCTCCGCGTGGCCGCAGACGAAGAAGGAACTCAGTGCGCCGCGGCTGCGGATCGACTCGAACACGGGCGAAATGTGCGGCTGGACGAATTCGCGGAAGTGATCCGGCCCGATCTGGCTGGTCATCGGATCGACCACGGCGATCACGTCGCATCCGGCCTCGATGTACTGAGCCGCCATCGTCTCGCACACGGTCCGGCCGAATCGCAGCAGAGTCTTGATCTGGGCGGCGTTGTCGAACATCATCATGAAAATGTCGGTGCCCAGCAGATGAAGAGCCAGCGTGAATGGGCCTGTGACCAGGCCATACAAGGCGATGTCCGGTCGTTCCCGGCGGATTCTCCGGGCAGCCTCCAGAACCAACCTGGGACGTCCCTCCCCCAGTGCGTCGACCGGCAGACTGCTCAGGGACACGCCCTCGGCCAACGGATGACCGACGACCGCCGGGGGATTCTCTGGCGACCATGCCAGTTCGCACCCCAGAGCCTCCGCCTCCAGTTGCAGGTCAAACGTCACGGGGATGCCGTCCGGCCGGTATCGTTCGATCGCGGCCAGCGTCCCCTCCACGATCAAATCGCCCGACCGCAGGTATTCATCTGCCTTCACATCCAGGAGCGACCCGGCGTGGCACCCCACGAACGGCACCCACGGCGTGCGGTCCGCCGCCTCGCAGCGAATCGTCTTTCGCACTCGTTCTCGACAGGTGAGTCCGGATGATGCCGGTTGCGGCCCGCTACCCCCCTTGCCAACTTCTCCAGAAATCATACTCTCTCGTTGTACTTCTGCGCTTCGTATCTATTCCAGTATCGGACCGGAGATCAGGGCCGGGACCCTCACGCGCCCTTGCCACTATCCTGGATGGCACGGAACATGGCAAGCACATTCTCCACGGGGACTTTGGCTTGGACGTTGTGTATGGCGTTGAAGACCATGCCGGTGGGAGTGTTGAAGATCTCGATCCGCCGGCGGACCTGATCGTAGACCTCCTGCGGCGAGCCGAACGGGAGAAGGTTCTGCGTATCCACGCCGCCGCCCCAGAAGGTGACCCGGTCGCCGAACCGGTCTTTCAACTCCCGCGGGTCCATGCCGGCCGCCGAACACTGCACGGGATTGAGAATGTCGAATCCCGCCTCGACCAAATCCGGAACCAGCTCCCTGACCGCCCCGCACGAATGGATGAAGACCTTCCACGGAGTGTGCTGATGAATGAAGTCGTTGATCGTCTTGTGAAATGGCTTGTACAAATCGCGGTAGGCTTTCGGCGAGATGAACAGGCCCGTCTGCGTCCCGAAGTCCGTCCCGGTGGTGAAGACCGCCTGCACCGAGTCGCCCAGAGCCTTGGCCAGCGCCGCCAGGTTCTCCAAAGCGATCTCACACTGCCGCTCGAACACGGCGTACACGTAGTCCCGGAGGGCCGCCGTCGAAATGTACCCCTCTTCGACGTCCCGAATGCCGGGCGTTCGTTTCCGCCACATCGCGG
>JBDKUU010000918.1:0-2395 GCA_039679525.1 Phycisphaerales bacterium
GTGGCCGATGGGGACGGGAACCAAGGCCAGCCCGCAAAATAGGGAGAACTAGCGGCCCCGTGTCGATTTCCTCCAGGGCCCTGATCATCGTCGCCCGCTGCTCTTGACACCCCACTCCCACCGCGCCATAATCCATTTCGGTCTGGCTGGCTTGCGCGGAAGCAGGAGGTTCGAGAGGCGATGCAGGTAGCCACTTTGAGGTTGAGGACGCCGTGACAGAAAACGCTCGACGGTCTTGATTTGTGGCATTTTTAGCGAGTTGCCACCGTCGGAAGACAGACTGCCTTTGTAGGCGGAAGGACTGCGTGGACGAGAATAGCGACAGGCAGAGAGAGATGGACGGAGCGGAAGGGCTGGATGCTCCGGTTCCGCCAGAGCCGGCGAGCGGGCAGATTCTGATCTATCGGGATGGCTCGCTCAACCTCCAGGTGCGTCTGGATGGGCGAACTGTCTGGCTGACGCAAAAGCAACTGGCGGAACTCTATCAAACCACGGTTCCCAATATCAACCAGCACCTGAAGGCCGTCTATGAGGAAGGGGAATTGGCGCCCGAGGCAACTGTTAAGCAATACTTAATAGTTCAAACCGAAGGCAGCCGTAACGTACGCAGGCAGGTCGAGCACTACAGCCTGGACGTGGTTCTGGCCGTGGGGTATCGCGTGCGGTCCGCTCGCGGCACGCAGTTCCGTCAGTGGGCGACCTCTCGCCTGCGGGAGTTATTGGTCAAGGGCTTTGTGCTGGATGACGAGCGGATCAAGGCCGGGCGGACCATCGGGCAAGACTATTTCGATGAGTTGCTCGCTCGCATCCGCGACATTCGGGCCTCCGAACGGTTGTTCTGCCAGAAGATCGCCGACATCTATGCCACGAGCATTGACTACGATCCGGCCGCCGAGATCACCCGACAGTTCTACGCAGCCGTGCAGAACAAGCTGCACTGGGCCGCCCACGGCCACACTGCCGCCGAGGTCATTCGAGATCGAGCCGATGCGGACAAGCCCAACATGGGTTTGACCACCTGGAAGAACGCGCCTGCCGGGCCGATCCGCAAGACAGACGTGACCGTCGCCAAGAACTACCTCACCCGGCAGGAGATCGTGGAACTCAACCGAGTCGTTTCGATGTACCTGGATTACGCGGAGGACCAGGCCCGGCGCCATCGGGCCATGCACATGAGCGACTGGGCCGCGAGGCTCGATTCGTTCCTGCAGTTCAACGAGCGAAACGTCCTCACTCACGCCGGCATGATTTCGCACGAGTTGGCCGAGGAGCATGCCGTGGCCCAGTTTGCTGTGTTCGAGCAGCGGCGTCTTCAGTCGGAGGCTGCCCAATCCACCAGCGATTTCGATCGTGCAGTGGAGCACATGAAGCACCTCTGCGGCAGCAGGCCATCTGAAGCGTCGCCTTCGAACGCTCCCAAGTCACAGCGTCGCCGCAAAGGGCCCAGGCATTCCTGATGGGGCCTCGGTCCCCGTCAAGGGGCACTCGCCGCTCTATTGCCCCGGCCACATGTCGTGGTAGCTGACCAGCTGGATGCCGCGGCGCTGGATCACCTCTTTGACTTTGGGACTGCAGAACGATTTTGTCACGCCGTCGCGGTGCGACGCGACTTCCCAATAGCCCTTGTGGCCCATCCCCTGCATCTCCGGCGTGTCGAGCCCCGGGTGTTCGATCACGATCCACGTGCCCGGGCCAATTCCCTCCAGGGCTTTGACCAACGCCGCCTCCCGCTGCTGGACCGTGGCTTTGCTGTCCGCGTCCCACGAAAGATGCTTCGCTCCCGGCGTCTCGATCGGCAGCTTGTACTCCTTCGCCAGCTTCGCCACGAGGTCCCGAAGCTGCGGCGTGCTCGTCGGCGTGTTCATGTGGCTGCTCAGGTGCGAGACCTGCGGGATCTCCTTCTTCGCCAGCTCGATCTGGGCCCGCAGCTCCTTCTCGACCTCGTCGATCTTCCACCCACACTCGAGAAATCCGGTCCTCGGCGGGAAGTCCGCCCGCTGGCTCGTCATCGGGAAGAAATGCCCCTGCTCGTCCACGAGGCTCGGCGCCTGGGTCAGCGGGCCCCACTTGTAGTTCTCCCATTCGCTGGTCAGGGTCAGATGGACGCCCACGTCGTAGCCGGGGTTCTCGCGGAGCATCTTGGCCGCCTCGTTGAACCACGGACACACGGGCATCACCTCGACGCTCCTGGCGATCCCCTCGCGGTAGACCTGGATGCAGGCCAGATCAGCCGTGTGGCACGACCCGATGTCGTCCGCCCGAACGACCAGCTTGATCGCCCCGCCGGCCTGCCCCGATTGCGACAAGGCCGCCCCGGCCGCCACCGCCAACACCGCCGTCCCCAGAACGCAGCCCAGTCTTCGTCGTGTCATCATGGTCCCACCTTTCGGTCTCA
>JBDKUU010000919.1:0-8857 GCA_039679525.1 Phycisphaerales bacterium
ACATCCAGCCCCGCTGCCCCCTGTGGATCGCGATCGATCCCGGCGTGGGCATGCGGTACGGCGGCAGCTGCACCACGAACGGCAGGGTCTCGCCCTGGAAGACCGTCAGCCGCAGCAGCTTGGCGCAGACCACCGCCAGGAGGATGCCGATCAGATAGACCAGCCACATCATGGGACCTCTCCAATGGGGAGCGAAGAACGCCGGAATGATCAGCGAGTAAATCGTCAGTCTCGCCCCGCAGCTCATCAGCGGGATCACCATGATCGTGGTCAGCCGATTCCGCCGATTCTCGAGGATTCGCGTGGCCATGATGGCCGGAACGGAGCAGCCGAAACCGATCAGCATCGGGATGAAGCTCTTGCCGTGCAGGCCGATCTTGTGCATGATTCGATCCATCACGAACGCGGCCCGGGCCATGTACCCCGTGTCCTCCAGCATCGCGATAGCCATGAACAGCAGCAGGATGTTGGGCAGAAAAACCACGACGCCCCCGACGCCGGCGATCATGCCGTCGACGATCAGGGACCGCAGCCAACTGTCGCTGCCGGCCGGCCAGAGCCCCGACACCGCGGCCGCGAGTCCACCGAGACACCACTCCAGGCCCCGCATCGGAAACTCGCCCAGGGTGAACGTCAGCCAGAAGACCGCGTACATCAGCAGCAGGAAGATCGGCAGGCCGAGAACTCGATTCGTCACGATCGCGTCGATCACGTCGCTGGCGTCATGCCGCCGCTCGACGGTGTTTTTGATCGTCTCCTGACAGGCGCCGGAGATGAACCCATAACGTCGATCGGCCAGAACAATCTCGGGTTCGTCGCGGAAAATGCCCCGCAGATGGGCGACGCTCCGGGCCGCCGCATCCAGAACGTCCCTGTGCTGCACCTTGGCGACGATCTCGTCGTCCTGCTCGACGAGTTTGAGCGCCACCCAGCGAGAGCCGTACTTGTCCGCAAGCTCCTTCTCCTGCGAGCGGACGAGCGTCTCGACGCGAGCAAGCTCCTCCTCGATCTCGCCGCCATAATGGAGGCCGTGGATTCGGGGTTTTCTGGTTTCGTCGGCGGTTTCGATAACGGCGTCCAGCAGCGCGTCCCGGCCCTCGCCCTTGCTTCCGACTGTCGGCACGATCCTCGCCTCCAGCAGTTCGGACAACTGCTTGAGGTCGAACACCAGCCCCCGCCGTTTGGCCAGATCACTCATGTTGAAGGCGAACACCAAAGGCGCGTTCATCTCGATGAGCTGGGTGCCCAGATACAGGTTGCGCTCGATGTTCGAGGCATCGACCACGTCCACCACGACGTCCGGCCGATCCTCCAGCACGAACCGGCGTGTGATGATCTCCTCTTCGGAATAGGCGCTGAGGCTGTACGTGCCGGGCAGATCGACGAGCCGGATCTCGCGTCCCCTGTGCGTGCAGACCCCTTCCTTCTTCTCGACCGTGACGCCGGGATAATTGCCCACGTGCTGGTGCGAACCGGTGATCAGGTTGAACAAGCTGCTCTTGCCGCTGTTGGGATTTCCCACGAGGGCCACAACGATCTGCTTCATATCCGAGACACCCTGAAGGCGACGTCCGACCTGAAAGTTAGCCACAACGAACTTTTGTCGGCAAAAAATTTTGCGGCCCGAAAGAAAGACCTATCGCACAAACACTTTCATCGCCACTCCCCTGCCCAGGACCATCTTGATGTCCTTGACGATGATGACGAATGGGCCGGGATGGCCGTTGCTGACCACCCGGATCTCGACATCGCGAACAAATCCCATCGACGCCAGACGGCTGTTCAATCCCCGCCCCGCCCGCACGCGAACCAGGCGGACCGTATCCCCCGTGGTCACGGTCGACAGCGGACGAACCTGACTCTGCTCCAAAACCGCCTCACCCATCACTGCACCGATCCTTTTGTCTTTCGGGTCGACCGCCTGCCGTGGAAGAGCCGGAACTCCCCGGCCAGATCGCAACCATCCTGGCTGCGTGCCGCGACATAATCGACAAAGCTGACCAATCGACCGATAATCTCAGGCCCCAACGCATGTTCCGCCTGACAGGCGGCCCGCTGGGCCGTTTCTTTCTCCACACCCAACACGTCCACGAAGAACGACGTGAGAATATCGTGCTTTCGCGCTACCTCCCGGGCCACGGCTCGCCCCTGCGCCGTCAACGTCACGCTGCCGTACCGTTCATAGTTCGCAAGTCCTTTATTACGAAGGAGTTGCAGCGCTCCTGTGACCGAGGACCTCGCGACGCCAAGCACCGCGGCGATGTCCTTGCTCCGGGTCTGGCCCGCACCGTCGGCCAGGTTGAGAATCGCCTCCAGGTAATCCTCCAGAGAGGCGCTCAGTTTCTGCGATTTCGCCGTAACCATCGTCAACTCCATTGAAACCCCGGTATGCCGACCAGTATAGTTAGGCACACCTAACTTTGTCAAGCAGAATTCCGTGTTTCTCCGGGAGCCGCGATCGCACGGGTCGTCCGGTCCCTCCGGCCTTGCCCTCGGCGCCCCCCCCACTGAGACGGTGGATAAAATGGAAAAAAACACTTGTTGGCAACCGGCGGGCATACTACAATAGCGGAACGCTTCGGGGCGTGGCGCAGTTTGGCTAGCGCGCTTGCATGGGGTGCAAGAGGTCGGTGGTTCAAGTCCACTCGCCCCGATTCAGTTCACGGCCGTACGATCCCGTGCGGCTGTTCTCGAAGTGAGAGCCTTTCCGCTTTGCCCCCGACACGAACGCGCTCATTGCTCTCAACCCTCTCCTGCGCCCCGGCAGCGTCCTGAATACGGCGAATGATGCGATCACATCCCGCCCCCCCCCCCGAGGACTCAGCGGCACGCGAGCCGTGAACAGCCATCCCAACAACACACAAGCAATCTGTGAGATCATGACATTCTCAACCCATCGTATCATCATTTGTGATGATGTCACGCCCCCTCCCGTCAATCAACCCATCTGCATGGGGGGTGACATACCGCCATTTCGGGCTTTTTTTCCGCATTCTTCGCACATCCGCCTGCTTCTTCGCCCACAACCAATTGTCCCCGCGCACAATTTCTTCAATCGTTAAAGCGACATCGGGGTCTTCTTTGGCAGACGCAGGTCGTCACCGCAAACAAAGCCTGCGACGGAGTTTACAGCCACGCGACCCATCATGTCCCTCGGCGGCAACCCCCTTCATCATAGACAATAGCGACAATGCAGCACATAATAATCTTTATTTTCCCCTTGACGACACCACCTCAGGGACGCTATCAATAGTCCCAGATCGGAGGATGCTGGTGCACGAAGCGCCGGCATCGTGGAACGAAACGGAGACTTGTGGACCTGCGAAATTGGGGAGACCACAAGAAGCCCAGGGAGGAAGGATGCGGCGATGGTACATGTCACGTAATCAGGCGAGCGTCTTTTCATTGTGATGACAGCGATGCCCGCGAACTCCACGTCTCACTGAGTTGGCTGCTTGGCTGTGGTTTTTTGTCCAGGCGGGCAAGGCTCGTCGTGTAACCTGTTGTAGCTCTGTAGTTTCTCGCCACGATGATTTGTAATACGTGCATGCTGATGTCTATTCCCATGTAGTCACGGCAATGGGGTTGCTTCATCACACGTGTTCGATCCGAAGTTCGGCGGCCCAGACAAAGTCTGTTCCGAGCAACACAATGCAGTCTTTCATTCTGCCGGGACATCGGAATATATGGAGCTTTTGTCGCTCCTTAATACTATGTATTGAATTACAGATGTCGTGACGTGCCGTATCGGCTGTCACGGGAGCTCACAGGGATGCACAAGCGGGGAAGATCTCACGCCGGTTCTTGGAGAGCCGGCAACCATGGACGAATCGTAATTGGCCCGTGCGCCACGGAAATAGTGAAGGACCGAGTTGAAAGGAGTATACTGATGAGAGCGAAGGATTTGTTGGCTGTTCTGATTGCTGTGGTCTGTGTTTGTGGTATCGTGTCCGCGCAACTGGAGCCGAATCCGGAGGATTCCGCGGATCAGGAAATCGAAGTTCATGTGAACCCGGCGATTGCCGTCGTTCCGACGGGCGCCATCGTGCCCCCCGCCGTCGCGACCGGTGAGTTCTTCGTCACCGCCCTGTTCACCGTGCATGCCAATACCGAGGCGGTCTCGATGTACGTGATGGCCTCGAACCTCTACAAGGGTGATTCCGCCGCCAGCGTCTACCAGATCCCCATCCGGATCCTGGAAGACGACGGGGACATCTCCGGCGCTCAGCTCGTCATCGGAGCGTCCCTCAATGGCACCGGCAACACCGGCAATGAGGTTGGCGGCGCCGGCGACAACTTCCTGGAGTGGAATGGCACCGTCCTGGGCACCGATAACCTCAACGGCATGGACGCGATGACCAGCGTGGTCGGTCTCTTCGAGAGCGGCGACAATGGCACGTTCAGCCATCCGGTGAGCGTCACGGTTGCCTATGACCAGGATGACTATGAGCTGCCCGTTGGCTGGTACAGCGGGTGGGTCCGTCTCGTGGCCGTCAGCCTGCCCGATCTCGTGACCGGCGTAACCGCAGGGCTGTAATGTCGGTGATCTCAAACTAACTGCTGAGTCAGGGAACCTTCACGGCCCGGGCCAATTACGATTTCTTCATACAATTCACAACAGATGCGGGATGAATCATGCGAACACTGAATCAGAAGATCAGGACTCTGGCGAGCATCGCAGCATTTCTCTGTGCAGGGTCCGGCGTGCTCCGGGCCAACATCGCGATCAAACCGGCGTTCGTCGAAGTGGATCTCCAGGGCAAGCGGCCGACCGGCGTCTTTTACGTGAGCAATCTGTCGGACAAAGAGGCGCGGTTCCGTGTGAACGCCGTGCACTTCAACTATACGGAAGACGGCGGCCTCCAGATGGCGCCGACAGGCGAAAACTCCGTCGCGCCGTGGATTCGCTTCAATCCTCGAGAGCTCACCCTCGCGCCGAAGAGCCAGCGGGCGGTGCGATTCGCGATCGTCCCCAGAGGGCCCGTCGACCAAGGCGAGCACTGGGCCGGCATGGAGTTGGAGTCTCTGGACATCGGCGAGGCCACCTCCGGCGACCCCAACACCGGCCATGCGATCAAGGTTCGGTCGAGCGTTTCTCTGCTGGCGCCGATCTTCGCCACCGTCGGGCAGACCACGTACCAGGGAGAAATCACGGACGTGCAGGTCCACATCGAGAGAGGAACGCCCATGCTCAAGGCCATGGTTGCCGCCACCGGGACCGGTCGTCTCGGAGCGGTCGGAACCTATGAGATCCTGGACAGCACAGGCAAATCGCTGAAGACGGGCTCCATGGGCGCATGCTACATCTTCCGGGGAACGCGTCGCTGGGTGAAACAGCGTATCGAAGGCATTCCGGAAGGACAGTATACGGTGCGCGTCAACTTCAAGGCGGCGCATCTGGAGCAGCCGTTGACCGTCGAGCGTCAACTCGTGTGGCCAAGCCAGCCGCCGGTCGCGGCACAGTCCGCGGCCTCCGGACCCACTGGCTCGGCGGAAGGCTCGAAGGATCAACCCCAGAACTCCAGGGATGGAAGTAGACAGAGCAACGCGCAGGGAAGCGCTGCAGAATCAGGGACATGAAGAGAATCCGACGCGGCGTGGGCGTCTGCGTCGTGCTGGGCCTGTGCATTCCGCTGGTATTCTGTTTTGCTGCCATCCTGCCGGGGCATGGTGAGGTTCGACTCTCGTGGAACGAAGCGGTCTCGATCGATGCTCAGCCGGTTCCCACAGGCTATGGTCCGGCTCGCCAGGAAGGCGATGAGCGTCCTGCGAGTGGAGTACTCTTGACTGTCTTCGGAGACGACGTCAACCGACCTGTCGTTGACGCGAACGCCATCGCAGCGGAGCCCTGTGAGCCAAGCAGCTTCATCGGTCCGGTCTATGCTGCACAGAATACGCGTGTGGATGCCAATCGACCGGCGACGGTGCAGACCTCGGCCAATCGACCGGCTGGCGGTTCGGGGGATGTTCCCGACGCCAATCGGCCCGGAGCGGCCGTAACGGCAGTCTCCGATCCGAACGTGGACGCCCCCGGGACAATGAACGAACTGGTCGGGTTTGTCGTCCGGGGCCGCATGGCGCATGAGCGGCTTCAGATCGACGACCTGGATTCGCTCCTCATGCCCAATGGCGAGCGACGACTGCCGTTGTTGCGCATTCTCCGGGCCTTCCAAGTGACCCTGCAGGAACAGGGAGGCGTCTTTCGCTTCACGCCGGAGGGAGTCGGCCCCATCGAACTCGATGTTCCCGGTGGACAGATCCAGATCAAAGACCGCAAACGAGAGATCAAGCTGATTCAAGCCGTCTCGGATGTCACGCTGAAGCCGGACATCTACCTCCGCGTCGAAGATCTCGATGAGATCCTCGATGTCAAGCTCGAGTGGAACAACGAGCTCTACGAATATCGCATTCAGATGGACAGGTCCCTGAGCATCTGGGCCGTCACCGCAAACGGCCCGCTGAATCTGACGGACATCCAATATATGGGGGCGGACTTGCCCTCCGTCCTGCCCGCGGCCGATCGCAGCCGGGACGCCCTGCAATTCGTGCAACTCGACTGGCAGACGGGGTACGGCTGGCACCACACGACGGGATCGGACTCGGACGTGCACCGCGTCACATTCGGATCGCCGCGAGAGACCCTCTGGGGCAACGTGTACGACGGGCAATACAAACTCCGAATGTCGCATCCGGCCGCGAACTGGTCCAGCGGCAACGGCCTGGATTGGACGAATGAAGAGCCATATGCAGCGAGGCTGGACTGGTTCGAGTGGGTGCGGCGTTTGCCGTCCGCGGAGATCACCCTGGGAGACGCGTCCTCCGGCCTGAGCGATCTGGTCTGTCCGATCATCACCACAACCGGCGTAAGGGTCAACGGGCTGATCGGCTGCACCCCCGAGGAAATGGCCTCCGATCGATCGCGTCTGGGGCTTCGCCAGTACTTCGGCCGTCCCCTTCTCTTCGAAGGTCCCGCCCCGATCGGCGCGACCGTCGAGCTGGTCCTCAATGGCCGTAAGATCGGCACGCAGAGCGTTGTGCCCGAGCCGGGATCGCCCCCGGGCATGGGACTCTACCGCTTCGAGGATATCGAACTGGCGTATGGAATCCTCAATGAAGTCACCCTCGTGATCAAAGAGATCAACGGCAACGAGATCCGGGTGGAAAAGACGATGATGGGCACCCCCCAACTCGTGCCGAAAGGACGAACCGCCTACCTTGGACTAGCCGGAACGAGGCGGGACCGGCGGATCGACGACATCCCGACCGTCGATGCGGGCGAGGCCTCCGGATACCTGGCCGGCGGCCGCATCCTTCACGGCGTGACCGATCGCCTCACGCTGGGCCTCACGGCGGCCGGCCAGCAGGACTATTTCCGCCGGTACACGGAGGATGCGGCAAGTGCGTCCCGAAACCGGATCTATCCGGATTCGAGCCAGCATGGCGGCGTCACGCTCTCCTACATGCCCTTCGACAAGCTGCTGCTGTCCAGCGATCTGGCCGGCAGCCAGGCCCAGGATTCCGAGGGATACGGCGACCTCGCGGCCCGCGTGCGAGCCGACTATCTGCCCACACAGAAGCTCAGCTTCAACGTGGATGTGCTGAACCTCGGATCGGACTACTTCGACGGAGTCGACCCGGAGGTCGCGGACCGCCGGGGCGGGGAGGTGGGAACGGTCTGGAGATGGAACAAGCTCTGGACGCTGGAGGCGGGCCTCGGAGAGGTCGGCGACAACGTGGACGGCGACCGCGACGACACCCTGGTGGTGGACTATCGCAGCGTCGGCCTGACGACCACGGCGCTGCCCCGATCCAGTTTGACGGCGAAGCTTCACAATCTCCATGCCACCGGGGCAGACGACGATGCCACACTTCTGGAGCTTCGGTTGCGCATTTCGCCCATTCGGGACATCAGCGTGTATGGTCAGATCTTCACCGGCGACGATATAGAGGTCGAAGGCAACGACCGGTTTCTGTCTTCCCTGAGACTGCGAAACGCCCCCCGCTTTCTGCATCCATCGCAGTACTGGGCGGTCACCAAGAGATTCAACAGAACCCATATGACGAGCGTCGCCTACGGCACCACTGAGGATCAGGATATTCTCTCCATCGCCCACGACGTCCGGCTGACCGTGAACCAGCATCCCCTGAACCTCCGGGCGGAACTGATCGAGTGCCTGTCGGGCCAATCGGAAGGACAGGATCGGCTGCGGTTCCGGGCCGACTACATGCTGGACCCCTTCGGAAACAACCAGTTTGGAGCCACGGCGGAATTCAGCGACGACAGCTATGCGGTCTATTGCTATATGAGCATTCAAAGCCTCTTCGCCTGCCACAGGAATCGGCTGGTCCATGTCAATGAGAGCCGCATACGAACCGCCTACGGCGCAATCCAGGGCAGGGTCTTCCTCGACTACAACGGCAACCATGTTCTCGACGTGAACGAGCCGGGAGTTCCCGACGTGAAGGTCTCCCTCAACCAATTGACCTCCGCCGTGACCGACAAGAAGGGGTATTACATTCTTTCCACGCCCGGGAACGCCTCGGAAGCCCGCGTATACCTGGACGCCGAGACGGTTCCCGCGATGTACACCGTGACGAATGGAGCGCAGACCGCCAAGGTGTACAGGGACAGCCTCACCGAGGTCAATCTGAGCGTGGCCCCTCTGATCTCCCTCACGGGACGCGTGGTCGCCGTCGATCCCAATGCGGCCAATCGCAACGTCGCCGAGCCGAATATCGTGGATCCCAACGCTCCCGAGCCCCGCACGGTGGACGCCAACGCACCGGAGCTGAGCCCCACGGTTCTCGATGGCGCGGACGCCAACAGCACAAACACAAAGCCCGCCGTGCACGCGAC
>JBDKUU010000920.1:0-3693 GCA_039679525.1 Phycisphaerales bacterium
TTCCAAGCCGTCGTCTTGCTAGAATCGGTGAAGTCGTTACTCAGATTGCGAATCACATGGCCGTTACCATCGAAGCTTCCAGAGAAACTCGAGCCGGAACAGATCCCGATGGGCGAGAACTGCGGATAGCCCCCGTAATAGTCTAGATCGTTAGCCAGGACAAAATGCTTGTCCCAAAGGATGCTCCGCACAGCCAAATTCTCTAAATCATGGGTTGTCTCGATCACATACGGATCGCCCTTCGTCCCGCTTCCCCCTTGAAACACCGCCGAAGGGTCCTTCGGAATGACCTGACCGGGTGCTCCCTCCCAGACCAGCCGAGGGTGCCTGTCAGCGGCGGCGTTATCCGTCACGACCACCCAATTCGGATCACCAGACCAGCCGCTATAGGCGAAGTGGGTCCAACCGATGTCCCCCTCGAAACCCACGCCTGCACCGCTCCTCAGGCAATCCGTCTCCGTAATCCCCCAGACACAATTCCTGGCGCTTCCGGTACACTGGCCTGCCATGCCAACCAACCCACCTCTCAATTGGCCCATGACCAGTCCGCTGGCGTAGCAGTTGCGAAGAGAACCCCAGTTGTCTGCCACAAGGCCGCCCGACCCTACATCTCCGATCACCATGCATGTCGAATAGCAGTTGTTGATCGTCCCCTCGTTCCGTCCGGCCAATCCCCCGCAACCCGCCCTCCCCACGACGACGCCACGGGAGAGACTATTGGTAATGAGGCCGCTATTGTATCCCGCCAAACCGCCGACATGGGGAAACAGGTTCTCTCGTTCCGTGGCCTCGATCTCCCAACTGGCGCCGACCCAACCGTCAAAGTAACAGTTGGCAATGCGGCCGAGATTCGCCCCAACCAAACCGCCGACAGTAGGGATTCGGGCCGTGGTAATCCAGCCAATGACAGCACAGTTGGAGATGGTCCCGGCGTTTGATGCTGCCAAGCCACCAACGACATCGTAGCTTCCGGAGTATCTCGGATCGATAGCCAAGCCAACGCCAACGTTCGCCAGCGTCAAGTTCCTAATGGTCGCTCCGCTTTCCACAGCATAGAAGACGCCTCTGCCCATACTACTGACGGCATTCTGCAGCTCGAATCCGGCCCCATCTAAGTGTGCACGAAAACAGTCCGCCAAAGGGCTTCTTCTACCCAGGTCGATGTTACATGCCAGCCGGTAATAGATCCTCGGCATCCGGAAGTCCGCCCCCAGGAATTGCTCGGCCGTGGCGATCAAGTAGGGGTTGTTCGGCTCACCCGTGCCGCCGGCAAATTCGACTGCGCCGCAGGGTGCGGGCAGAGTCAGCAGTGCGAGTGCGAGAACCAAGATTGCGACGCCGTGTGCGTTGCCTCGATGCGCGATGGCCATGTCTTCCTCCCCTGCTCTGCATTTTTCCATGAAGAGAACGGTGTGCACGGCACACCCTACGCGTTGCCTCCGTGCCACACGAGCAACCATGCGGCAAGGGCCGCGCCCGCAGGAATACGGACGCGGCCCCCGCAACGCATCTGAAATCATCAATCACAAATCATCCATCATCAATTCGCCGCCTCGGCGGTGACCTGCACGTCGTCGAGGTTCCAGCCGGGGCAGGTCACCCAGTCGTCCGTCGGGCCCATGCCCCAGCGGAAGTAGACCGTCGATTTGCCGTCGGCGACGCCCGCCGGGACCGCGTACTCCATGTACTGCCAGCCCTCGTCGGACACGTGCGACAGGCCGGTCGTCCAGAGGTCCGTCCACGTCGCGCCGTCGCCGGAGACCTGGACGCAGGCGTAATCGTACGGCGCCTCGACGCCGAGCCACCGCCAGAAGCTCAGGCGGATGTTCTTGCGGCCCGTGCAGTCGATGGGGCCTGTCGTGGCGTACCGCGTTTCGCCCAGGTTGTCGGCGTAGTCGCCGTCGAGGGCGTAGCCGATGACGCTGGAGCCGGTGTGGCCGGACGCGGGGTCTTTCGCCCACGAACCGTCGCCATTGGGATCACCCCAGGCCCAGCCTTCGTCGAGCGTCCAGCCCGGATCGGCGTCCATGTTCGCGGAGTAGACCGCGTTGGACATGACAGTCACCGATGCGCTGCGGCCGGACTGCCGCACGCCGTCGGTCACCATGAACGACAGCGCGTACGTCTCGAACGCCTGATCGGCCGTGGGCTTCCAGAACAGGGTCAGCGTATTGGGATCGTACCAGGCGCCCTTGGGCAGATTGCCCACGGACCACCGCAGGGGCAGATTCCCGGGATTCGAGGCGGTCAGATGGATTTCCAGCCGCTCGCCCGGCCGAGCCTCGGCGGGGGCCGTGAGGGAATCCAGCGTGGGGGCCGGCGCGGTCCATCCGGAATTCTGAGGATCGTGACGCGACATGCCCCAGTCGACCAGCCCAGCCTTATACGACGCCGGAAGGTCCATGACGTGGAACCGGTAATCGTCGCCGGCCACCATGATCTCCAGGTCGCCGTCGAGGTCGAGGTCGTTGATCGCGGGGGTCATCTCGTAGTCGACCGACAGGCTCACCATCGGGAATCCCGGCGTGAGCGAGCCATCGGCCTCCCAGGCCATGAGCGGCTCGCCCGCGGAGCCGACGATCAGCTCCTTGGCCCCGTCGCCGTCGATGTCGGCGATCAGCGGGACGCACCGGGTCGGGTCGCCCATGATCGTCTTGGGATAGCCTGCCGCGGTCAGCAGCTTGCCCTTATTGCTGAAGGCGTACACGCGAGTGAAGAGGAATCCGTCGCCCTCGGCGTACGTGGCGACGTACGTGGCGACATAGACTTCGCTCTGGCCGTCGCCGTCGAGGTCGCCGACGCAGATGCCGCCGCCGGTGTCGAGCGAGTCGTCGGTCTTCGTCTTCCAGACGGTGCTGCCGTCGGCTCGGACCGCCATCACTTCGGTCTCGGTGCAGAAGATCATCTCGGTCTTGCCATCGCCTTCGAGGTCTGCGAAGACGGTCCCCTTCGGACTGCCGCCCCGCCAGCGGGCGACCTGCTGGCCGTTGTTGTCGAGAATGAACGTGTAGACGCGGCTCAAGCCGGGCCCAAGGCCGCCGAGGGCGATTTCGACATCGCCGTCGCGGTCCATATCGGCCACGCTCATCGGTCCCGTCGCGGTATAGCGCCGGGCCCACAGGGGGCTGCCGTCGCCATTGAGAGCGATCAAGCCGTCGGTGTCGGCCGACTCCAGATCGAGCGCGACGAGGATCTCGCTGTCGCCGTTGCCGTCCAGATCGGCCAGCACCGGGCCCTCGGCGATATAGCCGTACCATCCGCCGACCGCAGCCGGCCAATTCCCGGCCACGGGTCGGCCGCTCTCGACGTGATACGCATAGACCTCGCCGTCCTCCTCGGAGCTCGAGATCACTTCGTAGTCGCCGTCGCCATCGATGTCGCCCACCGCGGTGCTCGAAGGCCAGCCGTAGTATCCGACCGGCACGGGCCAGTTGGGCAGCGAGTTGCCGTCCGCGTCCCAGATCTCGAGCATGCCGCCGCCCATGAAGGAGCTGTAGTCGATCGTGCCCTGGATGATCTCGTTGCGTCCGTCGCCGTCGACGTCCATGCACAGGGGGTTGCCCACGAGGTAATAATAATAGTATTCCTCGGCATCGGGGTCCTTCGGGAACGGCCAGTGGGTCTGTTCCTTGGCGTCGGTGACCGCGAAAGTCCGGCGGTCGATGTGCACGCGGTCGCCCCGGGTCACGCGAA
>JBDKUU010000921.1:0-11105 GCA_039679525.1 Phycisphaerales bacterium
TGGATGGTCTTGACCAACTCCAGCCGGGTCTGCTCGTCGAACCGAGCCGACGTGTCCAGCAGGCTGCTGCTGGTCCCGGCGATGACCGCCAGCGGGGTCCGCAGGTCGTGGGAGACGCTGCTGAGCAGGTTGCTTCTCGCGCGTTCAGTCTCCATCTCGATCTGAATGAGCCGGGCCTGTTCGTGGAGTCGCTCCCGCTGAATCGAAATGGCCAGTTGTGCCGCGAAAGTCTCCAATAGTTGTCTCTGGTCGCTCGGGAGGCGGTCCCATTCGCCCCGCAATCGCAGGGCCAGCACCCCCACAGGCCCGTCCTGGCTCAGCAGCGGCAGGTAGAACCCTTCGACGGTGGGGAGCGTCTCGGTGCCTCGGCCGGCGGGCTGAGCATGCTCGTAGACCCATTGAGCGGCGGCCAACTCATGCGAATCGAGGATGAATGGCGGCACGCCACCGAATCGCACTCCGACGTTGTTTGCCTCATCGGGCAGAAGCACCAATGCCTCGCCGTCGAAGACCTCACCGATCTGACGCTGTGCGGCAACGACGAGATCAGCCATGCCGGCGGCGGCGACCAGACGACGGCTCAGTTGGTAGAGCGACTCCGTGCGTCTCTGGGTCTGTCGGGCCGCTTGGGCCTGATGACGCACGCGATGCGCCAGCATGCTGACTCCCAGCGCCGTGGCCAGCATGACGGCGAAGGTGTACAGGTATCCGGGGTCGTGGACGTCCAGCGAATGGTAAGGTTCCGTAAAGAAGAAGTTGAAGAGCAGGACTCCCGCCACCGAGGCGAGGATCGCTGGTCCCAGCCCCAGCCAGAAGGCCGAGATCGCTACCCCCATCAGGATGGTCATGATGATGTTGGCTTCACTCAGCCCCAGCCTGTGGAGCCCCATGGCCAACCCCGTCGCCAGCAGCAAGATCCCCAACGCGGACAGGTACTGGATGAGTCGTGCGGCAGGCTTTCCGCGGTCGGAAGGCATCACGCGCGTGAGTTCACCGAAGCCACGCACGACATAGACATCGATGTCGCCACTGTGGGCCAGCAACCGGTCCACCACCGTGCCGGAAACGCCCCACAACCGGCGTTTGCGGTCGGGTTTGCCGATCACGATCTTCGTCACGTTCCTGTCGCCGGCGTACTTGAGAATCTCCTCCGCCACGTCGTATCCCGAGAGGACCGCTGTTTGGGCTCCCAGCGACTCGGCAAGCTCGAGGTTCTTGTTGAGCCTGTGTCGATCCTCCTCCGTCACTCTCCGCGATGCGGATTCCTCCACAGCAACCGCAATCCATTCGGCGTTGAGCGATGAAGCCAGGTTTCGGGCGGAGCGGATGACCTTCGCCGAGGTCGGACTGGGACCCACGCAGACGAGCAATCGCTCCCGCGTCGGCCAGATCTGCGTGCGCGTATGGCCGAGCCGGGCCGTCTGGACCTCATGGCTGACCCGATCCGCCAGACGCCGCATCGCCACTTCGCGCAGGGCGATCAGGTTCGCCTTGCGAAAGAACTGCTGGCTGGCCCTCTCGGCCTGCTCGGGCACGTAGACCCTGCCCTCGTGAAAACGATCCAGCAACTCGCCCGGCGGCAGATCGACCAATTCGACCTCGTCGGCTTTGTCAAAGACCCGATCCGGAATCGTCTCTCGCACGACGACGCCGGTGATCTTCGCCACCACGTCATTGAGCGATTCGAGGTGTTGCACATTCAGCGTCGTCCAGACATCGATGCCGGCCCCGATCAGTTCCTCGACGTCCTGCCAGCGTTTGGTGTGACGACAGCCTGGGGCATTGGTATGGGCCAATTCATCGACCACAAGCACTTCCGGCTTGCGCTGGAGCGCGGCATCGAGGTCGAACTCACGCAGTTTCACGCCGCGATAGTCGATCTCCTTGACCGGCAGCAGATCATGGCCGAGCAGGAGCGCTTCGGTCTCAGGCCGATCGTGGGGCTCGATGTAACCGAGCAGGACGCTGCGATGATTCAGCACAGCCACACGCGCTGCCTCCAGCATGGTATACGTCTTGCCCACGCCGGCCGCGTATCCGAAGAAGATCTTGAGCCGGCCTCGTTTGAACGCGCCCTTCTCCAAAGCCTGCGGTTCCTCCGTACGCAGACGAGCCAGCATCGCCTCGGGATCACGTGTTGGTTCTTCCATTTGGGACGTCATTGTCCTCCAGAGGCGACAACTCCGTCAAGTGCGAGATTGAGCCTCAGCACGTTAACCACCGGCCGGCCACCGAAGGCGCGCAGCGCAGACGCTTCCGTGTTCTCCATGATGAGCGATTCGATCTTCTGCTCGGATAAGCCCCGTGCGGCGGCGACGCGCGGCAACTGGAATCTCGCGGCCTCCAACGTGATGTGCGGGTCCACACCCGAGCCCGAGGCGGTGACCAGATCGGCCGGAATGCGCTCACCCTCTTTCAGATCATAACGCTCGATGATGCCCTTTGCCCGTTCCTTCAGCTTGGGATTGGTCGGCGAGAGGTTCGACCCGCCGGTGGCCGCGGCGTTGTAGTCAACTGCCGAGGGCCGGGGCCAGAAGTACTCTGGCCGCGTGAAGTTCTGGGCGATCTGAGCGGAACCGATGACTCGGCCTTGGTCATCCATCAGCAGGCTGCCGTCCGCCTTCCAGGGCACGACGATCTGTCCGAACGCCAGCATCGCGGCCGGATAGACGACGCAGCAGACCAGGATGCTCAGGATCACCAGTCGGATGGATGTAAGCAAGTCCTTCATGACGGTAGCTCCTCGAAATACCGGGCGCGCCATTGTGTGTCATGCCAAGCCGATGCTTGAAATCAACAAGTCGATCAGCTTGATGCCGACAAACGGCACAACGACGCCGCCCAGACCGTAAATCAGTAGATTCCGTTGCAGCAATGCGTTGGCTCCCACCGCTCGATACTTCACTCCCTTGAGCGCGATGGGAATCAGGCAGGGAATCACAATCGCGTTGAAGATCACGGCCGACAGGATGGCCGACCTCGGCGACGTCAGCCCCATGATGTTCAGCGCGGCCAGTTGCGGCAGGGCCACCATGAAGATCGCCGGGATGATGGCGAAGTACTTGGCCACGTCGTTGGCGATGCTGAACGTGGTCAGCGCGCCCCGCGTCATGAGCATTTGCTTGCCCACCTCGACGACGCTGATGAGCTTGGTCGGGTTGGAGTCCAGGTCGACCATGTTCGACGCCTCCTTGGCGGCCTGGGTGCCGCTGCTCATGGCCACGGCTACGTCCGCCTGGGCCAGCGCCGGCGCGTCGTTGGTGCCGTCGCCGGTCATGGCCACGAGGTGACCTTTCCGCTGGTACTCACGGATGAGTTCCAGCTTCGCTTCCGGCGTGGCCTGAGCGAGGTAGTCATCGACGCCCGCTTCGGCGGCGATAGACGTGGCCGTCAGGGGGTTGTCGCCGGTGATCATCACCGTCTTGATTCCCATTCGGCGCAGCTCGATGAATCGTTCCTTGATCCCGCCCTTGACGATGTCCTTGAGATGGATCACGCCAAGCACATCGCCATCGGCAGCCACCACCAGGGGCGTTCCGCCAGCGCGGGCGACCAGATCCACAGTCTCTTTCACCGTCGGCGGGAATGTGCCGCCGTGCTCCGCGACCCATTTCTCGATGGCATCCGCGGAGCCCTTGCGGATTCGCTTGCCTTCGATGTCGATCCCGCTCATGCGGCTCTGCGCGCTGAAGGGCACAAACCGGGCGTGCAGCTTCTCGATCTCTCGGCCGCGCAGCCCGTACCGATTCTTCGCCAGCACGACGATGCTGCGACCCTCGGGCGTTTCATCCGCAAGCGACGACAACTGGGCGGCGTCCGCCAGCACGTCCAATGTCACGCCCGGCGCCCGGATGAATTCGCTCGCCTGACGGTTGCCCAGGGTGACCGTGCCGGTCTTGTCCAGCAGCAGCACATCCACGTCGCCGGCCGCCTCGACGGCCCGCCCGCTCGTGGCCAGCACGTTCTTCTGCCCCAGGCGAGCCATGCCCGCAATCCCAATGGCCGCCAGCAGCGCGCCGATAGTCGTGGGAATCAGGCACACCAAGAGGGCGACCAGCGTCGGCACGTCGATTCTGACGCCGAAGTATGTGCCGATGGGGTACAGAGCCGCGCAGACCATCAGGAAGGCAAGGGTGAAGCCCGCGAGGACGATGGTCAATGCGACTTCATTCGGCGTCTTCTGCCGGGAAGCGCCTTCGACCATGGCGATCATGCGGTCCAGGAAGCTCGATCCCGGCTCGGCGGTGATGCGAACCACGATCCGGTCGCTGAGAACCTTCGTTCCGCCGGTGACGGAACTGCGGTCGCCGCCGCTTTCCCGGATGACAGGCGCACTTTCGCCGGTGATGGCGCTCTCGTCCACGCTGGCGACGCCTTCCACGACTTCCCCATCGCCCGGGATGACCTCGCCCGCCTGGACCAGCACGTGATCGTTGACCTTGAGCGTCGAGGCCGGCACGGTGTCCAGCACCTTATCATCCGGCCAGAGCAATCTGCATGCCATGACATCCTTGCGTGCCCGACGGAGCGCATCGGCCTGGGCCTTGCCCCGTGCCTCGGCCAGGGCCTCTGCGAAATTGGCAAACAGCACCGTCAGCCAGAGCATCACGGTGACCAGGGCGAAATACCCGACATCACCCTGTCTTGTGGCGAGTGTTTGAACGGTGACCAGCGTTGTCACAGCGGCGCCGATTTCCGTGACGAACATCACGGGATTGCGCATCATCGTCAGCGGGTTGAGCATGATGAACGACTGCGCGACGGCGGGCAGGATCATCTCGCGGCTGACCAGCGAAGTCTGCCGCTTCGAATGACCGAGGCGATGCGGATTCATCTGCTCTGTGATCTCGGGTTCTTCGTATTGAACAGCCATAGTTCATCGTCTCCTTTCGGTCAGCTTGCCGCCGACAAATGTTCGGCGATCGGGCCAAGCACCGCCAGGGGCAGAAACAGCAGCGCCCCGACGATCAGCACGACGCCCAGGAGCACCGCGCCGAACATCCAGGTGTCGACTCGGAATGTCCCTGCGGACTCGGGCGTGAGCTTCTTGGCCGCCAGCGACCCCACAATCGCCAGAGGCGCGATGATCGGGATGAACCGGGCCAGCAGCATCACGATGCCCGTTGCGATATTCCACGGCACGGTGTTGTCGCCGAGCCCCTCGAAGCCCGAGCCGTTGTTGGCGGCGGCCGAACTGAATTCGTAGAAGATCTCGCTCAGGCCGTGGCTGCCGGGGTTGAGAACGGTGCCTGTGCCCCACACGGTGGCGGCGAAAATCGCTGTGCCGCCGAGAATGAACAGCGGATGCACCAGCAGTGCGATCGCGGCCAGCTTCACCTCTCTGGCCTCGATCTTGCGCGTGAGGTATTCGGGCGTCCGCCCGACCATCAGCCCGGCAATGAACACCGCGAGGATGATATAAATGAACATGTTGATCAGCCCGACGCCGACGCCGCCGAACTCCACGTTCAGCCACATGCCGATCATCGGGAACAGTCCCGTGAGCGGGTTGAGCGAATCGTGCATCGCGTTGACCGAGCCGTTGGACGTGCTGGTCGTGGTCACCGCCCACAATGCGCCGGCCGTGGGTCCGAAGCGAAGCTCCTTGCCTTCGAGGTTCATCGCCCCCGCGACAGGCAGGTCGCGAAAGGCCGCCGTCGGCTGCGACTCGAATACCATGGCTGCCGTCGCGAAGCCCGCGTACATCACCAGCATCACCGCGAACACGACCGCCGCGTGCTTCATGCGCCCGGTGATGTGCCCGAACATCCACACAGTGGCCATGGGGATGAGAATGATCGAGACGGCGCAGATGACGTTGGACCAGAAGCCGGGGTTCTCGAACGGATGCGTGCAGTTGGGACCGAAGTACCCGCCGCCGTTGGTGCCAAGTTGCTTGATCGCCACCATGGCGGCGACAGGACCGCGTGCAATCGTCTGCGTCACGCCCTCCAACGTGGTGGCTACGGCTGCGCCCTTGAGCGTCATCGGCATTCCCGCGAGCATCAGCATCGCCGCGACGATCAGGGAGATCGGCAGCAGGATGAGAATGGTCGCCCGCCAGCAATCACGATAGAAGTTGCCCAGCAGCGAGTGCCCGGCCAGTCCTCGGCACAGCGCCGCCCCGGCCGCGATTCCCGTCGCCGCCGACACGAATTGCAGCCACATCATGGCGAAAAGCTGCGAGAAGTAGCTTAGCGACACCTCTCCGGAGTAGTGCTGGAGGTTGGTGTTGCTCGTGAAGCTGGCAGACGTGTTGAACGCCAGGGACGGCTCCATTGCCTTTTTGCCGTCCGGATTCAATGGATGAGCACCCTGCGTTGTCAGGATGACGAACACCAGGACGAACATCACGAGGTTGAACACGAGCATGGAGGACGCAGAGCGTTTCCAGTCCTGGTCTTCGCTGACGCGTTGCCCGAGCAGCCGCCGGCACAACCCTTCATAGGCCAGCCGTCTCCGTCCCGGATTCACCGGGTCCATGGCCCATCGCATGTAGCGTCCCAGCGGCCAGGCCAGCAGGAGCGTGAGCCCGACAATCAATATGGGAATGGCGATCTCAAGCATAATCCATCTTCCTCTTGGCGTGCCTGGGTCCTTCTTCGCACGCTCAGAACCGCTCCGGCCGAATCATGGCGTAGATCAGGTAGCCGAAGCACAACACTGTAACAACGATGATCAGTCCATTCATGGTCGGTATTCCTTCACAACTTCTCGCAAGCCCACGCAAACGCCGCCAGCACGGCGAAGCACGCAATTCCTGTAAGCAACATGCCGATCCACATGATCCGATCCTTTCTGTGTTTCGCAGAAAGCACGCAAAGACACACCTTCGTGCTCTCTGCTCTGCCACCAATGTACTGGCCGGCCGGCTTAAGACGACCTCAAGAAGCCCCCCCGTTGTGTCAAGATTTCATTAAGGTCCAGTTCGACAGTTCGCGGAAAGTCATGGGAAAATTGGGGTAAGCCGAGGTGAGTGTGGGATCGCGCCAGCCCCTTGGCCGACATCACAGACAACAAGCCTCCTCCGCAGAGGATCAACAATGAGCGGTCAGCCTTCGTCTCTTAGGTGGTGTCAGTCCAAGTGGCCGGAAGATAATCGCTTGCATCGGGCTAAGCACGCATGAACTGCGCAATTCGGGACGCGCCCGCACGGATTGTCCTGACGCCGGACCGCATGGCCATGATCAAAACCGCGGCGGCCTCTGGCCGGATCGCCCTCAGGCCACCGCCGCTGACCTGAACGAAGCCTCCGTGACCCTGCAGATCGTCTCAGGCCCCGGCACTTTGGAATGCACGTGGTTCGCTGTCACCATTTTGTTTTTGGTTTTTCTCCTTGACCCTCCCGGAATAGGCTCTACTATTAGAGTATGTCCAATAGCAGAACACAGCTTGGAAAATGCATCTGTTCGGGCAAGTCGCTCGACCGCATGCTGCGTCCGGCCATCTTGACCATTCTCTGTGACAAGGCAGAGGGCCTGCACGGCTACGCGGTGGAGCAGGAGTTGCAGACGCTGAAGTTCTTCCGAGACCAGCCGCCGGATTACACCGGGCTCTACCGGCTACTCAAGCGGATGGAGAGCGAGGAGCTTCTGTCTTCGACGAAGAGCGATTCCGAGGCGGGTCCCTCCAAGAGGGTCTACCGGCTCACGGATCATGGCCGCAGGTGCCTTACTCGCTGGCTGGACAGCCTGACGAGGTATCAAGAGATGTTGGAGAATCTCCTGACGCGCGCCAAGGAGAGCGTGGAGATCACTGAAACAGTCTGACCGCGTTTCGCATCGTCCCCCCGGCCGGGAGATTTTCTGTCCACGGTTTGTCGTGGTTGAGGTGCGCGCGTCGTCAGGGGTTGGGGTCGCCTGTGCCGCATGGGTAGTGCGGCAGAGACCGGGAGTGTCCCTCGCACATCCCCGGCCGCCTGAGCAAACCAGCGAGAGGGAGTCACAACATGGCAGGATGCAGGACGCAACACAGTGAATGCAGCAGAAATCACCCAGGTGCCCAGGGACTCAGGCGGCCGGCCGTTTTGACCACTCTGGTGATCCTCGGCAGCGGCGTGCTTTGCAGCCGATCCGGCGCGTCGCCGTCGGGCCTCAACAACATTCCGACCACAGACACGGCGGCAGTCAAGACGTTCGTGCTGCAAGGTTGGGGCGGGTTCGGCAACGACATGACCCCGGATTGGTGGACCGGGTTCAAGTTTGGGCTCATCGACGGGCTGGAACTCGGCGCGGACTGGGACGCCGACGGCGACCCCGCCCGGCACGTGCAGTTCCAGGGCAAGTACGCGATCAATCTCAATGACGCAGGCACGCGCATCGCCGCAGGCGTCGCGAACGTCTCCGACGACAGGGACCGCAACGGCAACTGCTTCCCCTATGCGGTGATTACGCAGGACTTCAAAGGCTTGCTTCGGCTCCACGCGGGCTATGATTTCCAGGAGGACAACGAAGGCGCGTTCGCCGGCATCGACCACACGTTCGATCTGATGGATCGGGACGTCATGCTGTGCGGCGACGCGATCCAGGTCAACGACCGCGACGACTGGCTCCTCGCGCCGGGAATCAAGTTCGGCCTGGCCCCCAGAGCCGCGGAGGGCGAGACTCTGTCCGGACTGGACAAGTTCCTGGACCATTTCGTGTTCGAATCGTGGGTGACGTTCTCCACGCAAGACGACGCGGAGGAGGTCTTCGTGGCGAAGTTGAACTTCGTCCTCAATTTCTGATCGCAGGCGATGATGAACACAATCGGGGTCCCCAACAGGAGTTTCCATGGTTTGGTATGACGCGACGCTGCATCGAATGGCGGAGTGGCTGTCCGTCCAGGACATCAGCCTGGCCGCCTACCCGCTGGTTTTGCTCGGTGGGCTGCTGACGAATTTCTGTCCGTGCAACCTCGTGCTGTTGCCCATGGTGATCGGCTGCGTCGGCGGCTTTTCCCGCAGCAAGCAGCGCGGACGGACGGTCCTTTTCAGCGCCGTGTTCGCCGCGGGCATCGTACTCACGCTGTGCGTCATGGGAGCGATGGCCTCAGTCGTCGGCGCTATCCTGGCGCCGGCCCGCACTGTGTGCCTGTGGCTCTTGGCGATTGTCACTGTGGCGATGGGCCTCTTTTGTCTCAGGGCGGTCCGATTTCGCCTGCCTGGCCTGGACAAGGACGAGATGCCGGTGACGAGTCTGAGAAACAAGGGGCTCTGGGGCGCGTTCCTGATGGGCCTGGCGGCCGGGGTCGTGGCCACGCCGTGCACAACGCCGGTGTTGGCAGTGATTCTCGCTTACGTGGCCGTGAAAGCCCGGCTCGTCTACGGCATGAGCCTGCTGTTCATCTATGCGCTGGGGTTCGTCGTGCCGCTGCTGCTGACCGGGGCGTTCACGGGGTTCGTCATGGGACTCAAGAAGCTGGAGGATCGCACGGGATACCGGGCCTGGATCACTCGATGCAGCGGCATTTTGTTGATCGTGTTTGGGTTGTACGTGCTGAAGGTCGCCATCTGGGGATAACACTGAAGAAAGGGAGACTGAAGATGAAGAGAATGAAATGGATTGGAGTCGGGTGGGCGGCGCTGGCTTTGGCTGCGACCGTCGCCCAGGGGGCGGAATACCGCAATGAATTGAAGGCGCCTGAGAAGGCGATGGTGCTCACGCTCGAACGAGAGCAATGGCAGGCGTTGGTCGCCGTCTGCGCGGCCCCGGCGTTCTACAACAGCGCCGGCGCCGTCCCGCTGATCTTCAGCGACGGCACCGAGGGACGCGACATCACGCTTCCCCACGACACGATGAGCGTCAAAGACCTTGGCAACGACGCCGCCACGGCCACGGCAAAGCTGGCCGCCCGATATTGGACGAAGGCCGAAAGCGTGTTCGTGGTAGAGACCTATGAGCAGGCCCTCTGGGTAACGCCCAGCGCGGCGCTGTTGTCCGCGCCCATTCTGGTTGCGCCGGACAAAGCGACGCTGAACGCCCTCGGCGTCAAGCAGGCCGTCGTGGTCGGAGGATGGAAGCCCGTCGGCGTGGAGGCGGTCCACCTCGCGGATAAGCAGGCCGTGTGGAAATATCATCTTGGATTGATGGCCGCCAAGAGCCGGAAGTGCGACTACATCGTGATGACCAATCCCCACGACGCCGACGACAAGCTCAACCCGAACGTGCAGTGGCCGTATCTGTCTCTGGCCGCGGCGCCTCTGGCCGCCTATCGGCAGACCATCGTCCAGACGGGCGACTACACCGGCGACCGCCAGCGTCTGCACGCGCTGGGCGTCAGCCTGGGCGATGCCGGCGACCGTGCCAAGTACGAGTACGTCAAGCCGACCATGCAGAAGGTCAAGGACGAGTCCTATGCCGCCGGCAAGTTCCTCGCGGACAATGGCGGCGATCCCAAGTTCCTGGCCATGGTTGGCGGCTCCATCGAGTTGCCGCACTACATCATCGATCTGCACACGACCTACGTTTACTGGAATATTTCCATCGACTATGTCCCGGCCGACACGCCCTACGCCACGCTGCGCAACGACGTGGATTTCAAGCGGTTTGTCAAGCCCGACCTCGGCGTCGGCCGAATCATGGCGGACACCGTCCAGGACGCCACGATGCAGCTCGTCAAAACGTTCTTCCGCAAGGAGTACCTGCCGGGCGGCAAGTACGCGGACCTGGCGCCGGCCGGCTGGGAGAAGAAAGCGGTCGTCTTCGACGGCCACCGGCTGAACCAGCCCGACGAGGGCGGTCCCGACGCCTCGCCCAACGAGCCGTTCCATCCCGCCAACGAGGTCCGTGCGGAGTTCGCCAAAGCAGTCCCGACGGCCGACTACGTCTTCCCGCGGGACGAGACCAAGAAGGACAGCACGGGCCTGGCGGCTCCCGAACTGTTCGCCACAACGAGCCCGTACGGCTTCGTTCAGTACATCGCGCACGGCGACCCGCCGTACATGCGGATCGAAGCCGGCAAGACCGGAAGGGACATGAAAAACTACATGGCGACCGGACCGGAGTTCCGCAAGCAGCTCAACTTCCAGGCGCCGACGGTGGCCTACGTCATCGGCTGCAACGTCGGCTGCGTGCTGGCACCCTTTAAGAGCAACGATGAATTCCTGCCCCCCTCCGCGGTGCATG
>JBDKUU010000922.1:0-2125 GCA_039679525.1 Phycisphaerales bacterium
GACGGGCAACCTGTACATCCCGAAGAATCTGGACAAGCCCGCGCCGACGATTCTTTACGTCTGCGGACATGGCGAGGTGAAGAAGGGCAACGTCAGCTACGGCAACAAGGTCGCCTATCAACATCACGCGGAGTGGTTCGCCCGCAACGGCTACGTCTGTCTGGTCATCGACACCGTGCAACTCGGCGAGATCGAAGGCATCCACCACGGGACCTACCGCTACAACAGGTGGTGGTGGAACAGCCGGGGTTATACGCCGGCGGGCGTCGAGGCGTGGAACTGCGTGCGGGCATTGGATTATCTGGAGACCCGCAAGGAAGTCGACGCCACTCGTTTCGGCGTGACCGGTCGTTCCGGCGGCGGAGCATACAGTTGGTGGATCGCGGCGATCGATGATCGGATCAAGGCGGCGGTGCCTGTCGCGGGCATCACCGATCTCCGGAATCACGTCGTCGATGGCTGCGTCGAGGGCCACTGTGATTGCATGTTCATCGTCAACACCTATCGCTGGGACTATCCCATGGTCGCCGCCCTCGTGGCGCCCCGGCCGCTGCTGATCTCGAACAGCGACAAGGACGAGATCTTCCCCCTCGACGGCGTGCTCCGGGTGCATCAAAAGGTGCGGGACATCTACCGGCTGTACGGCGCTGAAGATAAGCTGGGCCTCCAGATTACGGAAGGCCCGCACAAGGACACGCAGGAACTGCGCATTCACGCCTTCGTGTGGTTCAACCGGTTTCTGAAAGGCGAGAATCCGATCATCGGCGAGCCCGCGGTGCCGTTCTTCGAGCCGGAGCAGTTGCGGGTCTTCAAGGAACTGCCCGCCGATGAGATCAATACGAAGATCCAGGAGCGATTCGTTCCTGTGGCTTCGACGCCGGGCGTTCCGCAGACGAAGCAGGACTGGGACGCGATGCGGGACGGTTGGATGAAGTCGCTGCGTGAGAAAGTCTTTCGCGGCTGGCCAGGCGATCGAGAGGCCGGCCCGCTCGACGTCGATCGCATCTTCTCCGCGGAAGCGGATGGCGTGCGACTGACCGCATACGAGTTCACGAGCCAGCCGCACGTGCGGCTGCGATTCTTCTGCGTCAGCGGTGCGAAGACTGACCACGACACGACGGAAGTCCGGCTGAACGTCCTCGACGAGGCCGGCTGGACGCAGTGGCTCGCCGCCATGAGAGGTTCATTCGAGAAGCACCTGGCCGGATACACGCTGCCCGACACGAACTCGTCGGCGTTCGAGGCCTTGCGTGCCTCGCTGGAGGCCGGCAAATCCACGATGGTCTACGTCTGCCCGCGAGGGATCGGGCCGGACGCGTGGAGCGGCGACAAGCAGAAACAGATTCACATTCAGCGGCGCTTCATGCTCCTGGGCCAGACGGCCGACGGCATGCGGGTGTGGGACGTGCGACGGACCGTCGCGGCGTTGAAACAACTGGACGGCATGGCCGGCGCCCCGATCGCTGTGACCGCCCAAGGCAACATGGCGGGGATCGCGCTGTACGCTTCGATCTTCGAATCGGGCGTCAGCGGGCTCGACCTGGTCGATCTGCCGACGACCCACGCAAAGGGCCCGACATTTCTGAACGTGCTCCGATACCTGGACGTCCCGCAGGCGGTAGCCTTGGCAGCCGAGCACACGCGCGTGCAGCTTCATGTGGAAGCCGCCGAGCCATGGCAATTCGCGCAGTCGCTCGCGGCGAGCCTCGGATGGAGCCCTGATCAAGTCCGCGTCGATGCCGGCGCGGAGCCTCAAGTGTCCCAATGACATCCTGGGTGTCTACGGCTGATTCGTGACATCCAGGTTGTCGAGGTAGAAGACGGTCTTGTCTGTGGCGTTGCTGACGAAACCCAGCCAGGTCAGTTTCTCAAAGGCCGGATTGCCGTTCTTGAGATTTGTGAAAGTCCTTGCAGTCTCGCCGGGGAGCGTGACGGTCAGATCCCAGAGGCCGCTGTTCTTCTTGCCGAGGGCGGCAGTGATCTCGAAGCGAACCCACTGGCCGGTCGGCACGGTCGTGAGCGTTTTGCCGGCGACCTGGAGGTTGTTGCCGTTGATCCAGAAGCTCGGGCCCACCGCGTAGGGAGAGGGTCCGTAGTCCCGCCATTCGTGATTGATCGAAACGCC
>JBDKUU010000923.1:0-13623 GCA_039679525.1 Phycisphaerales bacterium
GTAGATAGACGACTGTGGTGTAGGTTGGAGCAAGGAGTCGGGATTTGCCCTCCTGAGCGACAGCGAAAGATCTGTAGGGAACTATGCCGAAACGCAAGGACATCCACAAGATACTGATCATCGGATCGGGCCCCATCGTCATCGGTCAGGCCTGTGAATTCGACTATTCGGGCACCCAGGCCTGCAAAGCCCTCCGCAAGGAGGGCTTCAAGGTCGTCCTGGTCAACAGCAACCCGGCGACCATCATGACCGATCCCGAGCTGGCGGACCGGACGTACATCGAGCCGATCACGCCGGAGGTGGTCGAGAAGGTCATTCAGCGGGAGAAGCCCGACAGCCTGCTGCCCACGCTGGGCGGGCAGACCGGCCTGAACACCGCCGTGGCCCTGGCCGAGAGCGGCGTGCTCAAGAAGTACGGCGTCAAGATGCTCGGGGCCAATCTCAAGTCGATCAAGAAGGCCGAGGAACGCGACCTGTTCAAGAAGACGATCCTCGATATCGGCCTGGAGGTGCCTCGCAGCGGATACGCGACCTCCTGGGAAGAGGCCCGGGAGATCGTCAAGGAGACGGGCTTTCCCGCCATCATTCGTCCCTCGTACACGCTCGGCGGCACCGGCGGCAACATCGCCTACAACGCGGAGGAGTATGAGCGGTACATCCAGTGGGGCCTGAGCCTGAGCCCCAACCACCAGGTCCTCGTCGAGGAATCGGTGATCGGGTGGAAGGAGTACGAGCTCGAGGTCATGCGGGACCGCAAGGACAACGTGGTCATCGTCTGCTCCATCGAGAACCTCGACCCCATGGGCGTCCACACCGGCGACAGCGTCACCGTCGCCCCGGCCCAGACGCTCACCGACAAAGAGTACCAGATCATGCGGGACGCCTCCCTCAAGATCATCCGGGCCATCGGCGTCGAGACGGGCGGCTCGAACATCCAGTTCGCGGTCAACCCCGCCAACGGCAAGCTCAATGTGATCGAGATGAACCCCCGCGTGTCGCGAAGCTCGGCCCTGGCCTCCAAGGCGACCGGCTTCCCCATCGCCAAGATCGCCTCGCTGCTGGCCGTGGGGTACACGCTCGACGAGATCCCCAACGACATCACGAAGATGACTCCCGCGTGCTTCGAGCCGACGATCGATTACTGCGTCGTCAAGTGGCCGCGGTTCACGTTCGAGAAGTTCCCGCAGACGCCGCCGGAGCTGACGATCCAGATGAAGTCGGTCGGCGAGGCCATGGCCATCGGCCGCACGTTCAAGGAGGCCATGGGCAAGGCCATCCGCTCGCTGGAGATCAATCGCTACGGCCTGAGCGACAAGCACATCAACAAATCGCTCACGACGGATCAGTTGAAAGAGCGGCTGCGGCGGAACTACTGGGACAAGCTCTGGTACGTGGCCGAGGCCCTGCGCCGCGATATGCCCATTGCGGAGATCTTCTCCCTGACCAAGATCGATCCGTGGTTCCTGAACAACATCAAGGATGTCGTGTCGCTCGAAGGCAAGCTCCTCGAAGGGAAGGGCAAGCTGCCCGACGCCGCGACGCTCGAACAGGCCAAGGAATACGGCTTCAGCGACAAGTACATGTCGCAGATCGCCGACGTGCCGGAGCCCGAGTTCCGCAAGCACCGCCAGTCGCTGGGCATCAACCCGGTCTTCAAAATGGTCGACACCTGCGGGGCCGAGTTCGAGGCAGCCACGCCGTACCTGTACTCGACCTATGAAACCGAGTGCGAGGCCAAGCCGACCACGCGGCGGAAAATCATGATCCTCGGCGGCGGGCCCAACCGGATCGGGCAGGGCATCGAGTTCGACTACTGCTGCTGCCATGCGGCCTTCGCGCTGAAGGAGATCGGCGTCGAGTCGATCATGGTCAACTGCAACCCCGAGACGGTCAGCACGGACTACGACACGTCCGACCGGCTGTACTTCGAGCCGCTGACGTTCGAGGACGTGATGTCGATCGTCGAGAAGGAGAAGCCCGACGGCGTCATCGTCCAGTTCGGCGGCCAGACGCCCCTGAAGCTGGCGGTGGCGTTGGAGAAGGCCGGCGTCAAGATCGTCGGCACCTCGCCCGACAGCATCGACCTGGCCGAGGACCGCGAGCGGTTCAACCATCTCGTCGCCAAGCTCGGCCTGCTCCAGCCGGAGAGCGGCACGGCCACCAGTTATGAGAAGACGCTGGAGATCGCGCATCAGCTCGGGTTCCCGGTTCTGATCCGGCCCTCGTTCGTCCTGGGCGGCCGCGCGATGCGGGTCGTCCATGACGAGAGCGCCTTGAAAGCCTGCGTTCAGGAAGCCATCGAGGCCTCCGAGGAGCACCCGATCCTGATCGACAAGTTCCTCGGCGACGCCACCGAACTGGACGTCGACGCGATCAGCGATGGCAAGGTCGTCGTCGTCGGCGGCATCATGGAGCACATCGAGGAGGCCGGCGTCCATTCGGGCGACAGCGCCTGCTCGATCCCGCCGGTCAACCTCAAGAAGGAATTGATCGCGGAAGTCATGCGGCAGACCAAGCTCCTGGCGATGAACCTGAACGTCAAGGGTCTCATGAACGTTCAGTACGCCATCAAGGACGACCGGATCTACATCCTCGAAGTGAACCCGCGGGCCTCGCGAACGGTCCCGTTCGTCAGCAAGGCGATCGGCGTCCCGCTGGCCAAGCTCGCGGCCAAGGTCATGGCCGGCATGACGCTGGAGGAACTGGGCTTCACGACGGAGGTCGTGCCGAAGCATTACGCGGTAAAAGAGGCCGTGTTCCCGTTCCTGAAGTTCCCCGGCACCGACGTGCTGCTGGGACCCGAGATGCTCTCAACGGGCGAAGTGATGGGCATCTCCGACGATTTCGGCACCGCCTACGCCAAGAGCCAGATCGCTGCGGGCAACAGCCTGCCGATGAGCGGCAACGTGCTCTTCAGCGTCAACGACCGCGACAAGCCCAAGGCTGTGGCGCTGGCCCGGCGGCTGCGCGAGATGGGTTTCAAGATCGTCGCGACGAAAGGCACGTGCATTGAGTTCATCAAGAACAACATCGCCTCGGAGTTCGCGCTCAAGATGACTGAGGGCCGGCCGCACATCGTCGACGCGATCATCAACAAGCAGATCGACCTGATCATCAACACGGCCGTCGGCAAGCAGGCGATCGCGGATTCGTTCCAGATCCGCCGCAGCGCGGTCGACCGGCAGGTCCCGTACGTCACGACGATGCGCGGGGCCGAGGCGGTCGTCAAGGCGATCCAGGCGATCCGCGGCAAGAAGCTCGGCGTCAAGGCGATCCAGTTGTATTACAAATAAGACGAAAATTCGAAATTCGAAGCACGAAATCCGAAACAAGCACAAATGACCAAAACCCAAAGGTCAAAACGAGACTCTCGGCTGGCGACAGCGTTTCGGTCATTTGGATTTCGGTCCTTGGGATTTGTTTCGGATTTCGAAATTCGAATTTCGGATTTAGTCCGTTAAGGAAATGATCGTGAAAGCGATTCTATTGCTAGAGGACGGCACGTTCTTCGAAGGCAAGGCGTTCGGCGCCAAGGCCGAGAAGTGCGGCGAAGTCGTGTTCAACACGAGCATGTGCGGGTACCAGGAGATCCTGACGGACCCCTCGTATCACGAGCAGATCATCACGATGACCTATCCGCTCATCGGCAACTACGGCACCAACCTCGAAGACTGGGAATCGCGAAAGAGCTTCGTCAGCGGATTCGTGGTCAAGGAGAACTGTCCCTATCCGAGCAACTGGCGGAACGGCTCGACGCTCGACGAGTACCTGGCCAAGAACGGCATCGTCGGCATCGAAGGCATCGACACGCGCAAGCTCGTGCGTCACATCCGCACGAAAGGCGCGATGCGCGGCATCCTGTCTTCCGTCGAAACGGACGTGAAGAAACTGGCCGAGAAGCTTCAGCAGTACCCGGGTCTCGTCGGCCGGGACATCGTCAAGGCCGTGACGAGCGACAAGCCCTACGCGTGGAAGGAGGGCGTCGTCGACGTCCTGAAGCCCGGCCTCAAGACGCCGCAGCCCAAGTACAAAGTGGTCGCGATCGACTGCGGCATCAAGCAGAACATCCTTCGCCTGCTGGTTTCGCACGGCTGCGACGTCACGGTCGTGCCCGCGCAGGCGACGGCCCAGGAGATCCTCGCCCGCAAGCCCGACGGCGTGTTCCTCAGCAACGGGCCCGGCGACCCGGCCGCGGTCACCTACACGATCGAGACGGTCAAGTCGCTCCTGGGCAAGGTCCCGATCTTCGGCATCTGCCTGGGCCATCAGATCCTCGGCCTGGCCCTCGGCGGCACGACGTACAAGCTCAAGTTCGGCCACCGCGGCGCGAATCACCCGGTCAAGAACCTCCGCACCGGCAAGATCGAGATCACCAGCCAGAACCACGGCTTCTGCGTGGACCTCGATTCGCTCGCGGGCAAGGACGTCGAGCTGACGCACATGACCCTCACCGACAACACGCTCGAAGGCCTGCGCTGCGAGAAGCTCAAAGCCTTCGCGGTCCAGTACCATCCCGAAGCCTCCCCCGGCCCGCACGACTCCAACTACCTCTTCGACGACTTCATCGAGCTGATGGAGTCGCGATGAAGTCGAAGACGGTGTGCGAGGCACACCCTACGGCTACGGCTGACGCCTTGCACCGTGTCCCTTCCCTGGTCGGGGCTTAGCAGGGGCCTCTCGATAAGGCGATAGCGGTAGGGTGGGCTACGCCCACCGCTCCTTCTATTGGTCGGACTCTCCACGAAGTGTCCGAAGAAATCCCGCCGGGACTGCCTGCCCGAGACTCTCGGCCTTCGTCACGTCCGCCATCGCTTTCTCGTAGTCGCCTCTCGCGTAGTGAACCAGGCTGCGATGAAAGATCGCCTCGGCGCATTTCGGATCGATTGCGGCGGCTTTTGTGAATTCCGCGACAGCTTTATCGTGCTCATTCATCGCGAGGTAGAGCCGGCCTCGTCGAACGCGGCCCTCTACGAATCCCGGCCGGATCTCGACGACCGTGCCCAGATCGGACGCCGCCTGGCCCACGTTGCCGATCTCGATCGAGACCAGGGCCCGATTGTAGAACGCGTCGGCGCAGGTCGGGTCTCTTCGAATCGCCCGCGTGAACTCCGCGAGGGCCGCCTGATACTCGCCGCTCCTGGCGAAGTCGATTCCGCGTTGATTGCAGGCCTGTGCGTCTTCGGGATCGCCGCCTTGTGTCTGCTCTCGCCCCTGGAGGCGATCCTGCCAGCAGACGGCCGACCGGCCGAGCGACGACTCGAATTGAGATTGCCATCTGCCGACGCACTCCCGCTGCCAGGCCATCATTCTCGCTTCGAACGCCGGGCCGCCCTCGATGTAGCCGCTCCTCTGAAGAGCCGCGACGCTCAACGGATGCTTGAATCGGGCCGCGGCGTAGGGGAGCCCGCCGATTCTCCTGACGTCCACGACCGCTTCCCGATAGCCGAACGATTTTCGCAAGACGATGTCGAAGGGCAGACCATAGGGACTCGTGACGCCGACGATCACATGGACGAAGCCCAACCCGACGACAGCCAGAGCCGCCGCCACGCACAAGGTGACCGATGTCCGCTGGTACCATCGCTTTGGCTTGGACATGGCGAAAGCTCAGACTCCGAAGACTCGAAATCCGAGACAAACACGAATGATCAAACCCGGCGATCCGAAACGAGCCTCCCGGCGGGCGGGAGCGTGTCGGTCATTTGGATTTGAGTCCTTTGAATCTGTTTCGGATTTCGAGCTTCGGATTTCGGATTTAGTTTTCCTATCCCAGGAACGCCTTCTGCATCTCCTCGCGGACGGTGGTCAGCCGCTTGACGTCGCCGCCGCCGACCTCCGCGGTCGCCCAGCCGTTGAAGTCGATCTCAGCGAGGGCCTTGCGGACATCGGCCCACGGCAGATCGTCGTCCGGGCCGGTGAGTTCCGTCCAGTTGTTCTTGGCCCGGCTGTAGCCCTTGGCGTCCATCTTGACGCACCGCCGGCCGAACGCGCGGATCCAGTCGCCCGGCTGGCCGTACTTCCAGTGATTGCCGACGTCGTAGTACATGCCGACCCAGGGGCTGTTGAGACTATCGATGAACTTGATGAATCGCTCGGGCGTCTGCTCGGGTCCCTTGTCGTGATCGTACATCATCTTATTCCAGACGTTCTCGACGAGGATCATCTGGCCCAGCGACCCCGCCAGCGGGAGCATCTTCCTGATCTCCTGGCGGGCGCGTTCCTCGATCTCCTCCGTCGACCCGTCGCCGCCCTGGCCGAGCACGATCAGCACGGCGCTGCCGCCGGCCGCGTGCGAGACCCGAATGCAATGCTCGATGTTCTTGCGGCCCTGGTCGCGCTCCTCCTGCTTGGCGCTCGTGAGCCGCATCTTCCAATGATCGTGATTGATGGCGTTGTGGACGAAGACGCCGGACTCGCGCACCGCGTCGCGAGCCTGCTCGGGCGTGTAGCCGCCGGCCTCGTCGAAGTCCACGCCGTCGAACCCGGCGTCGCCCGCCATCCGCAGCCGCTCCGCCAGGGACAGCTTCTTGCCCTCGACCTCGCCCGCGATCATGCTCAGCTTGGTGGCCAGCAGGATCTTCTTGCCCGCCGGCGGACTGACGATCTTCCCGGCGTCAGGCTGGCCCGCCTGCGCCGTGGCCACGCCGCTCACCCCGGCGGCCACGGCCCCGGCCCCAAGACCCAGAAAGCTGCGACGATTGAGCGACAAATTCCGATTGCATCCCGATTCATTCGCCATGACCATTCCCCTGTTTCAGCATTCGATTGCTTGTCCTTTCACGCAATGACCCAACCCGGCCCAGTATACCGCCCGCAAAGGACAATCTCAAGCCGGCCCCGGGCCGGGAATCCCCAAGCGTCCGTAGGGTGCGTACCACGCACCGCTGGGTGCCATGCCTACGGCTTTGCGTAGGCATGGCTGGTCTGCGAAGCCAGGCATGTCTACGAGGCGTAGACATGGCACCCAGCCCGGGCCAGGAATCCCGAAGCCTCCGATCGGCCGTGACGAGTGCGTAGGGTGCGTACCACGCACCGCCTCCCTGTCCGGCCGGGACCCCGATGACTGGTCCCGTCTCTCGCGACGAAAGCAGGGGGGGCGGGCCGTGCGAAACGAAGCCAATTCCCGCCTCGGCGGGGCAAAAGGGCCTCGACGCTCCGCGTGCGAAACGAAGCCAATTCGCCTCCGGCCGAGTGCGAAATGCGAAGCCACGGCCGGAATCCTGTCCTTCTTGACACTTGACGCTTCAAACTTGACACTCCTCTCGGATTTGGCTTCGTTTTTGCGGGCCCATCTCACGTATGTCTCTCTCCAACTCCTTTCTGTCGCCATAGTTACGCTCGTTTCGGTCGAAGGCAGATTGGGTTCGTTTCGCGAACCTATCCCGCTTGAAACTTGACACTCCGCACGATTGGCTTCGTTTCGCACGATTCATCCACCCGGCCGACAGTCTCGTGGGCCGCGTTTTCCTGCCCGGCGTTCCCCTGAACGGCGAGGGTCGGACGCCGGTCCCCTTTCGCGTGGCTCCTCAAGGCAAAGAGGACTATGTCTCGCGCAGAGTCGCAGGGACGCGGAGCATGCTGTGAATCGGATCTTGTGCTTCTCTGCGCCTCCGCGTCTCGGCGTGAGTCAATTCCGGCTGCGGCCGGAGGCCGCGCTCGGCCCTTCGTCCTCCGCGCCACGAACCGCTGCGCCCGGCGAGGCACGGACCGATCATCCAGGGTGTCATACTCACTTCTGTTGATATAATAGGCTCGTGTATGTTGTGTGTCAAATAAAATCAACCACCATGACAATTTCTTTTTCCGGCAGGAACACGATGGGAATCCAAGACGCGACACGCCCCAAAGGGGAGGGGACGTGCAGGGCGAGTTTATCGCATTTGGGCCTCCGGCTTGAACGCGAACGAGGCGTTCGCGGCGTGCGTTCATCGACTCTTGACGCGTGGGTTGAGAAGGGGACCCCAACGGCGTCAGGGACGTCCAAGAGCGGGGGACGCTGCCCCCGGCCCCCCGGGGTATTGCGCTTTGGACCAGAGGCATGATAGACAGGATGACGACTTCGCCGAGACAGCGGGATCGTTCAGACCACGGAACCCGGCCCTGCCGACATCATGCCTCTGGCCAAAGCGGAAAAGGGATTCCAAACGTCCAAACGCCATGCATTGCGTCTGGAAACTCAATCCCCCTCACACGCCCGTCGCGGGCGTGTCCGGCCTGCCGGAGATGTGCAGAACAACGAGGACTCTGCCCCTGACACTCCCCGGCATGTCGCATCTTGGGCCGGCGGGACGAGAACGATGCTGCGTATCGCCTTTGAGCGTGCGGAGGTCAGTTGTTCTCTTCTATGGCCGTGCCATTGGCGCAAGGCGAAAAATGCCCGGCGGCCCGTCGCGCAGCGGCGGGCCGGCGGACTTCGGATCTGTCCGTTCCTTCATCTACCCCGCAGTCCCATCCAGGCGGGCCCCGTCGCAGAAGCGGTCCTGCATCCGTCCCGCGGGGGGCGGGACGTTCAGTTTGACACGGGGGCCTTTCATCGGGTATACTCATCAAGTGAAAGCGACAAGGAACGGGCAGTCTCCGTCGCCGCTGGAAGCCGGACTGTGGAGGAAGAGACATGCGGAGCGTGCGAGAAATCCAAGTCACGGGAGCCCTCGTGGCAGCGATGGTGTTCTGCCTGACCGGCATCGCCGCGGCAGCCAACTACGGCGGCGGCACCGGCACGGCGGACGACCCTTACCAAATCTGGACGCCCGAGCAGATGAACGCCATCGGCGCCGAGCCCAACGATTGGGACAAACACTTCAGACTCATGGCCGACATCGACCTGTCCGCCCTCTCTGACGAGCGGTTCCATCTCATCGGAGAGTACTTTGCCGAGAACGATCCGAACAACCGGCCTTTCACAGGCGTCCTTGATGGTGATGGGCACACCATATCGCGTTTCACCTGTGAACTCGCGGACCACAATGAGGTCGGGCTCTTTCGATTGGTGAGCGGCGAAATCCGCAATCTGTTGCTGGCGGGAGCGAACATCAATGCTCCCTCCTCATGCAATGTGGGCACTTTGGTTGGGTATCTCGAACACGGTGTGGTCACCAATTGCCGGGTCATCGACAGTAGCGTCGCCGGGCGGGAGAATGTCGGCGGGCTCGTGGGAAAGGGCGGCTGTGAAGTCACCAGGGTTGCGGCCAACAGCAGGGTCTATCCCCTGATCAGCAAGAGTGCGTTCACGGGCAGTGTGTCGGCGAAGCGGTCCGCCGGTGGGCTGGTGGGATACAACCGCACCGGCGAGGTCGTGCAAAGTCATACCGCGGGGCATGTCGCGGGGGGCGACAGGATCGGCGGACTCCTGGGCTTCAACGAGTCCGGGTACGCCGGAGATTGTTATGCGATCGTAAGCGTCGCAGGAGAGAGTCTTGTCGGAGGCCTGATCGGTGAGAGCCGCCACCTGATCACGAACTGCTACGCCGCCGGAAGGGTCGTGGGCAGGGACCGGGCGGGCGGACTCGTGGGGGCTGGATCGCGCATCGTATATGGGTCTTTCTGGGACCTGGAGACCACCGGGCAATCCACCAGCTCCGGCGGAGTCCCGAAGTCGTCCGCTCAGATGCGGATGGCTGAGACCTTCTTCTTCTGGAACGCCTGTTCAGACGAGACGCCCTGGACCATCGAGGAGGGCGATTATCCACGATTAGCCTGGGAAGGGCGTCCGGGACGCATCATCGAAGCTGTGCATCTGAGAGATCTTGTGAAGGGGACCGGCGGCTCTGACGACCCCTACCTGATTCACACCGCTGAGGAGTTGAACCTGATCGCCCTGTACAACAATCAGCGAGACAAACACTATCGCTTGATGGCGGATATCGACCTGAGCGTCTATGCAGGCGGCGGGTTCAATCTCATATGGCTGTTTGGCGGCGTCTTCGATGGCAATCACCACACCATTGCGAATCTGACGTGCCGTTCGGAGGGGCGAGACTGGGTCGGTCTCTTCGGGAGTGTTTACGATGGCTGCATCAAGGACTTGACCCTGGCCAATCCGGACATCGACATCGGGACGGGGTATGGCGCCGGTGCGTTGGCCGGCTCGATATGGCATGCAACTGTGAGCAACTGTCATGTGGAAGGTGGCCGTGTATCCGGAAGCACGCTTGTTGGCGGCCTGGTCGGAATGAACAGCGGCACGATATCCGAATGTCATGCGGCCACCCGTGTGACGGGGGGCGGAGAGGTCGGAGGTCTCGCAGGCTGCAATGACACCGTTCTTGTGGCTTGTCATGCAAGCGGAATTGTCTCCGGAGATTATTCCGTTGGCGGTCTGGTAGGAACCAACGATGGAAGAATTACTGGTTCTTTCGCGACGGGAGATGTCACCGGCGAATCTCACGTCGGCGGCTTGGGTGGTGCTATCCGTGGTCGGCTCGTTACCGTCGATCAGTGCAAGGTTGAAGACTGCCATGCAGCCGGGAGCGTTTCAGGCAAACAGTACGTGGGAGGTCTCGCTGGCGGCAACGACACCGTCATCGTGAACTGTTATTCCACGGGAAAGGTCGTCGGCGATCAAACAACCGGAGGACTGGTGGCTAGTGGGTCCGGCTCGGTCATCGGGTCTTTCTGGGACGTGCAGACGAGCGGACAGGCCGCCAGCGTCGGCGGCACAGGCAAGACCACAACGGAGATGCAGCGGGCCGGCACCTTCGCAAGCTGGAACGCATGTCGCGGCGAAGCAGTATGGACGATCGACGATGGGAATGACTATCCCAGGCTATGGTGGGAGCGTCCCGAGGGCAAGGCCATCGAGGCGGTCGAACCGTCTGACTTGTTCAAGGGGGGCGGAACCGCCGCCGAGCCTTACCTCGTCTCGACGGCCGATGTACTTACTCGAATCGGTCTGTACCCATGCACGTGGGACAAGCACTTCAAACTCACGGCGGATATCGATCTGTCCACACAGGGGACAGCGCCGTTTTGCAGGATTGGCGTGCTCTACATGCCATTCAAGGGGGTCTTCGATGGCGGCGGGCATGTCATCCGTCAATTCCGCGTTGACGTCCCCTCGTCGGATCGCTACGCAGATCCGGAAGGTATTGGCCTCTTCGGGCGGATGGACGATCCGGATGCCGAGATCCGCAACCTGGGGCTTGTCAATCCGACCATCCATGTTCAGCAAGGGTCATATGTGGGGTGTCTGGTGGGAGACATCCACCAGGGAACCGTCAGGAACTGCTGCGTAACCGGAGCCAAAGTGGTGACGTCGGACTACAACCCTGCGTGTGTGGGCGCGCTGGTGGGTCGCAATCAGGGCACGGTCGTGAGTTGTCGAGCAAGTGGGGAGGTTATGGGAGACTATGCTGTTGGCGGTTTGATCGGGCAAAATGACGGAGCGGTCGCCACCTGCTACGCCCATGCCAATGTCTCCGGCGACTCGGGGATTGGCGGATTTGTCGGACGGAATAGTGACGAGGGGCAGATCACTCGCTGCTATGCGGCTGGCGAGGTGTACAGCATGCGGGAGGCTGGAGGTCTTGTCGGAAGCGGGGACTCAGGCGGGATCGTCGGATCCTTCTGGGATTTGGAAATTGCCGGGCAGGCGACGAGCATAGGTGGCGTGGGAAGGACCACGAGCGAGATGAAATCCTCGCGCACGTATTTGGACGTCGGGTGGGATTTCGTCGGCGAGACGGACAACGGGACCGAGGACATCTGGTGGATCGACGAGGGGCGGGGCTATCCGCGGTTGTGGTGGGAAGTTGAAAGAGAAGACGATGGAGCAGCAGCCTCCGACGATTGAACTGGCGGGCGTTCGGTTGCGGCCGCTGAGGCTTCAAGATGCGGATTCGTGGCATGCCTACTTGTCGGACCCCCGAGTGACGGGGTTGACGAGCTATCCGGAGATGTCCCTCGCGGCCGTCGGGTCGATGATCGAGAGCCGCCGCAAGAGCTTTGCGGCGGGGCTTTCGTGCAAGTGGGCTATCGCGCTGCAGAGCGACGACACGTTGATCGGCACGTGCGGATTCAACGAATGGTCGCGGACGCACGGGTGGGCGGAGTTGGCGTATGAGCTTGCCCGATCTTACTGGGGACGCGGCGTCGCTACGCAGGCCGTAGCCGCCTGCCTTCGCTGGGCGTTCGCAGACGGCGGCTTCACCCGCGTTCACGCGGTCGTCATGTTCGGCAACGTCCGGTCCGAGCGCGTTTTGGAGCGTGCGCACTTCACGCGAGAAGGCTGCCTGCGGTCCTACCGCCTCTGCCGGGGCGAGCCGCGGGACTTCTCGGTATTCAGCATCCTGCGGCCGGAGTGGGAGGATCTGGCTTGCGAAGGGAATGGACGTACGTCATAACGCCCACGCCACATGCTTCACTCCGTTCAGCATGACAAGGAGCGACCACGGCTGGACGAAATCACGTCGCGCACGTGCGGGGAATCGGGTGAGTTTTGTTCTTGCCTCATCCGATATAGCGCGTTATCACCACCGTTGTGGGCCAAGGAAGGACGGATGCTGGAAGTGCAGGAGATGGCCGCAATCTACACACATATCGAAGAGAAACCATGACTACCAAAGGAAGAAACCGCGCGACTCTGCTCGGCTCCGCGTCGGGTCGGGCGCACCGCGAGCCGGACTCGATGGGGCACACAGCGGCTCAGGTCCTGATGTTTCTGATCGTCGCCCTGTTGACCGTGGGCAGGGCGACGGCTCTGTGGGCGGGCACGGCGGCGGATTGGAAGGGCGGCGCAGGTTCCTGGGAAGACCCTGCCTCGTGGGGCGGCGCACTGCCGTCGCGAACGTCGGAAGCCCGGATCAACGGCACGGAGGACAAGCCCGGCCGGGTAATCCTGGCCAACACAGGCGTGCTGGTGAACCACTTGAGCGTCGCCGACGGCGGCAATAGCGTTGCCTCTTTGGTCCTGGACGGGCCCTCGTTGACTGTCAGCGGCGCGATGGATGTCGGCAAGTACAACGGGTCGGACGGGCGATTGGTGGTGAAGTCGGGCCGTCTGTTCGCCGGGATGATCTTCGTTGCCGGCGGCGGCGGGCCGGGCCAGCAGGGTCACGGCACGATCGAGATTCAGGGCGGCGGCCTGGTCACGAAGAACATCATGCTGGGCAATTCGTCCGGCGGTCGTTCCACGCTGCACATCGTCGGGTCGAAGGCGTCCGGCATTGCGGTGGAGGATGGTCTGTCCATTGGCGTGTATAACTATCTGGAATTGGAAAAGGAACCGCCGCCGAGCGCGACCGAGGTGATTTTCGATATCGACGCCGAGGGCGTGACTCCGATCTTCACCTGGGGCAAGACCGAGGGACGCGTCAACTTCCCCGTTCCCGACAACAAGGGCAACGGCCTGGGGACGTGCAGGCTGGCGATCCATCTGCTGGCCGTGCCCCCGTCGGGCGACATTCTGCTGATCGGTTGCGCCAAGCCGTGCAAGGGCGCGTTTACCGACCTGGCCGAGGGCGCGACCGTGCGCGCGGAGTTCGAGGGCAAGGCCTACGAGTGGACGCTCACCTACCGGGGCGGCCAGACCCGATGCGACATCATGCTGACCCGCCCCCGCATTGCGGCGGCCGATGGGAAGATGGTTCAGTACGTAGCCGGCGGCAAGGCGAAGAGGTTTCAGTT
>JBDKUU010000924.1:0-7144 GCA_039679525.1 Phycisphaerales bacterium
CGCAGCGCTCCGTGCGATCAATAAGCAACCCGTGGCGCTCTATTGGGACATCGGCCGAATGATCGTTGAACGGCAGGTGGATGCCGTACATGGCGCCGCCATTGCAGAACGGCTGGCGGAAGACTTGCGCCGCGAGTTTCCTGGTATGGCAGGGTTCTCCCGTCGCAACATCTTCTACATGCGTGAGTTCTATACGCTCTATCGTGGCAATCCAAAAGTGCAACCACTGGTTGCACAAATCGGATGGACCCACAATCTCATCATCGTTCAGCGATGCAAAGCCCCCCTGGAACGCGAGTTCTACATCCGCATGACCCGCAAGTTCGGCTGGTCCAAGAACGTCCTGATCCACCAGATCGAAAACCAAGCCTACGAAAAGACGCTGCTCGGCCAGACCAATTTCGACCAGGCTGTCGCCCCGGAACTGCGGTCGCAGGCGAAGCTGGTCGATCGGCATCAATCTGTGCAAGGAGAAACGCCACATGGTTGTCGAATACGCCCATTCGTGGCGCCCGACGCCCCATCGGCGTGGCCACCTATCGAATCGTCCGTCGGTTGCCCAAGGAGTTGAAAGGCCAACTCCCCTCGCCCGACCAAATCGGCACGCTACTGGAGAACCTCGGGTAAGAACCGCCACGGCGCCTCAGGCGCCCCCCGACCGCCACGCTTCCACGCTAGAACGCGGTGCCGCGCCGCCCCCCCTTTGTGCTTGTCACTTCTGCCTTGTTCCTCTGCAATCCCTTCAGGATTTTGGGCGGATTGCATGGATTGGGAGAGATCGAACTGAGTGCAGGAGTTGGAGAGCCGCAAGAAGAGGCCGGCTATGGCAGGCGCAAGCAAGTAAATGTCCCCTTTTCTTTCTCCTTAGACTACTATGGATACCATGAGACCACAGAACAGCTACAATGCGAATTTGGAATCTGCTCATAAACATTCGAGCAGGCATCGGGATGAGATCCTCGGCAGCGATTTGTGCGGCTGCTTCTACTGCCGTCAGACCTTCCCGCCGACCGAAATTGACAGGTGGATTGACGAGCAGGACGGTGTTGGCATGACCGCGATATGTCCGCGTTGTGGCATCGATTCGGTGATCGGTTCACGCTCTGATTTTGTACCAACGCCGGAGTTCCTGCGAGAGATGCACGACTACTGGTTTGGTCGACACTGACGACATAGGAGATGGGCATAGACGCCGTTTAGGATCTGAGGTCTGGACGTTGGGAGGCTTGGACGCATGATCGCGTCTTTGATGAATCTGGTTTCGATCCAGCGCGTTGCCGCAGTGATGGTTTTCTCCGCGATGATGCTCTGCACGGCGTCGGGGCAACAGAGAGAGCAAAAGCCGACGACCATTGCGGATTTGCGCAACGCGATTGAAGCGGTCTTGCATGAGACGCGCACGCCCGGCGCCGGCATTGCCATTGTTTCGCGAGACGAGATTGAATGGACGGCCGGGCTCGGCGTGGCTGACGTGGCCCGACAGACAGCGGCAACGGCGGAGACGCTTTTCCGCATCGGCTCGATTTCAAAATCCTTTGCGGCGTTGGCGACGCTCAAACTGCAGGAGGAAGGCAAACTCAAGCTCTCGGACACGCTCAAACAGTGGCTGCCCGAAGTGGCCTTTGAAAACCCGTGGGAGTCGACCGATCCCGTGCGTCTGGTTCACTTGATGGAACACACGACCGGGTGGGATGATTGTCACCTGCGCGAGTATGCCTTCGCTCCTCCCCTTCCCGCCAGGTTGCTGGATGGCCTGGCGTATGGCGCGCGTTCGCGCGTCTGCCGCTGGCGTCCCGGCACACGGATGGCCTACTGCAACTCAGGTCCTGCCGTTCTGGCGGCGGTGATCGAGAAAGTCTCCGGGCAGCGATTTGAAGACTATGTGCAGGAGAGTTTCTTCAAGCCGCTGCACATGGACACCGCCGGTTACTTTCTGACGCCGGAGGTGGAACAGCGGTTGAGCAAGCTGTATCGTCCGGACGGCGTGACGCCCTATCCCTATTGGCATTTCCTATATTGGCCTTCAGGCTCGCTCAATGCCTCGGCCAACGACATGGCGAATTTCGTGCGATTTCACTTGCAGCGAGGCAGTCTGGATGGCGCGCAACTTCTGCAACCTGCGTCCATCGCGCGCATGGAGACGACGGAAACGCTGCCGTCGGCACGGCTGGGAAGCATCGCGGGCTACGGCTTGTACAATGACGCGATGCCCGAGGGCGCTTTTACTTTTCGCGGACACGGCGGGGCCATCATGGGCGCATTGAGCGAAATGGCTTACCTTCCCGACGCCGGCCGCGGCTACGCCGTGATGATCAACTCCGGAAACGGCCATGCGCTGTTGCGAATTGCCAAACTGACTCGGGCTTATTTGGTTCGCGACCTGACTGTGCCACCGTTGCCTCCGTCAGTAGTTGTCCCGGCTGAGTTACAGCGCCACTACGGCGGCCACTATCAAATCATCAGCCCGCGCGACCAGTGGCTTTATGCGTTCGATCGGCTGGCACAAATAAGGAAGCTGACATTTACCTCGGATGCCCTTTCTGCGAGCACCTCCGGGCTTGGTCGCGAAACCTGGGTGCCCGTTTCGCCGCGACTGTATCGGAGAGAGAATCAATCCGCAGCGACACTCGCGTTGTTGCCGGATGAGGATGGAAAGGTCCTGGTGCAATGCGGCTGGATCACTTTCAAGAAAGTTCCCGCCCTGCGAATCTGGTCGCAAGCTGCCGGGATTGGCCTGGCCGGCAGCCTCGTGTTGAGTTCCGTCCTTTTCGCGCCCGTTTGGATTGTGAGGATGATCTTCGGAAAACTGCGCAATGCCGGACCACTTTCGGTGCGCGTCATGCCATTGCTCGGCGCGGTCTTTCTCATCGTATTTGATGTCTCGCTGGCAATCGGATTGCGCGGAGTGATTACCCGCAATGAGATTGACGACCTTACCCCGCTTGGCACTCCCTCGACGCTTGCGATCACCATCATGCTTTCGAGCATCGCTTTCGCTTTGGCGACGGTGGCGAGTCTGTATGTTCTCTATCGTGAGAGAACGGCGGCCATGAATCGGGTGGTGTACTGGCATTCCCTCGCCGTGACCGGAGGCCTTCTCGCTGTGGCAGTCTATTACGGATACTGGGGATTGATCGGCGTGCGTCTATGGGCGTAATCGAATTCAACAGCGCGTTGAATCGGAAAAGCAGGACATCGGCGGCTTGACAAATCCTTACTCGACCGCGAAAATGGCGTGATACTCGAGCGTGTTTTCGCGGTCGAATACCTGTTAGGCAGCCACACCAAGCGCCTGCTTTTTGGAGCTATACCTAGTTCACCGGACTTTACGCCGGACACGTTGTGGAAGCCTCTGAGGACGCCTTCGCCTCGGACGGAGAAATTAGTCTGGCTTGCGACTGACATTATCGCGGCAGTGGCGGTCGTTGTTCTTTGGTTGGCCATTACGCCGCTGCAAGTACGAGATGTGACCTCCACCCTGTCCTTGCCCGGCTTCCTGGTTTCGTTTGCGGGCATCGTCGTCGTCCACGAGCTTATCCATGTGCTGGTGGCTGCAAGGCGGAAAACTCCCGCCAGGCCCGGCGGAATCCGGATCAGTCCGGGACTTCCGCGATCGTGAACGGGGGATGCCTTCCTATTCGTCGTCCCCCATGGGCACTTTCACGCTGATCACCTTGTGCGGCTTGCCCGTCTTCTCGGAAAGTTCGGAGGCGCGGGCATCCGCCTCGGCTTTCGCCGGGTAAAGGAATGACGCAATCTCCTTGAAATTCGCGTCAACGACTGTCCAGATGAGTTTCATCCGCTTCGGTTTGGGTGCGGCCTTTTTGGAGCCGGACGCCTTGCGCACGCGAGGTTTTGGCGCCTTCTCCTCGGCGTCCTGTTCCTTCTCTTCGGCGCCTTGTTCCTTGTCCTCGGCCTCAATCGAAGCTTCCTCGGCCATTCGTTCAATTCGTTGCTTATTCGACAGTCGCTTCGCCATGGGATCATCCATTTCTCAGGGTCGCCTGATAGAAAACCTTGCATACCGATACGGCAAGCAGGACTTTACCAGATATCCGGCGGCCGTGCAAGCCCCTGGAGGAAATACCTGCCGGATGCGTAGGTTTTACGACACCGGGCGACCTCACTCCTTCTCCATCTCCCGCGTGCAGCGGACTCACCGTTCGATTTCGCCTCCGGCGAGGCGGCGGGGTTGCCGCATTGCGGCCAACAGCGGATGCCGGCCACAGAAGACAGCCGCCCGGCCGGCCAGCGAGCTGTCTCGCGGGCGAGTTCTCAGCCTGCCGGCATAGTCATTCGCCGGCCTCGCAGGGCGCTGCAGGCGGCTCCAGACAGGGCCGCGAGCACTGTTGCGTGCATTCCTGCGCGGACTGCGTGGGCGATCCCTTCGGCCGAGCCCGTCCGGCCGCCGTCCAGGCAGATCTGGTAGATCATCCCGGCCATCGCAACGCCGGAGGCGAAGCCGACCGTGCGGGCCGCCGCCAGGATCGCGCCGGCCACGCCCCGCCGTTCCAGGGGAACCGAGCCCATGATCGCACTGTTGTTGGGGGCGGTGAACAGGCCGACCCCCGCGCCGGCCAGCGCGAGATACGCCGCGATGCGAGCCGTGGCGGTCTGCGGACCGATCCCGGCCAGGAGTCCGATGCCGCACGCCATCACGAGCATGCCCACGGTCGCGGGAAAGCGCACCCCCACCCGGTCGGAGAGGGCCCCGCTCGGAGCGGTCAGGACCATCATCGCCAGCGGCACGGCCATCAGCACCATCCCGGCGTGCGAAGCGGAGCACCCGACCGCCGACAGCAGGTGGAACGACATCAGGAAGGTCACGGAGGCCGTCGAGAGATAGCACAGATACGCCGCCAGAACGGAGGCCGTGAACGTCCTGTCGTGGAACAATTTCAAATCCAGCGCCGGGTGGCTCGATCTCCGTTCGATGAGGACGAACGCGACCCCGGAACAGGCCGCGACGCCGATCAGGCCGAGGATCAGCGGATGCCGCCAGCCCAGGTCTTCGCCTTTGCTCAGGACGAACAGCAATGAGGCCAGGGCCGTCGCCATCGTGGAGGCCCCTGCCGGGTCGAAGGGCCGGCCGGCGCCGGGTCGATCGGGACGCAGGACTCGGGCGGCCACCGCAGTCATGCAGAACCCCACCGGGAGGTTGATGAAGAAAATCGCCGGCCATCCGAAGTGCTGAGTGAGAAAGCCGCCGAGGCCGGGGCCGATCGACATGCCCAGGTAGGTCATCGTCGCCTGCATGCCCAGAGCACGGCCCCGTTCGCTCGCGGGGAACGCCCCGATCAGGATCGACGGGCTCAGGGCGAAGATCATCGCCGCCCCCACCGCCTGCACGGCGCGGGACAGGATCAGCAGCCCGATCCGGCCGGACAGGCCGCAACAGAGCGAGCCGAAGACGAACGTGAGCTGGCCCGTGATGTAGATGCGCCGCGTGCCGTGGAGATCGGCCAGCCGGCCGAACACCAGGAGCGAGGAGCTGACCGTGATCAGGTAGATCAGGATCACCCACTCGACCGTCGAGACGGGCGAGCGCGTGGTCCTCTGAATCACCGGCAGCGCGACGTTCACCACACTGGTGTCCAGCGCGGACATGAACGTCCCCGAGCCGATGACCGCGAGAGTCCACCACTTGTGTCCGGCCCCCGCCCGCGCGAGGTCCTGCTGCGTCACACCGAGTTCACTCATCCCGCCGTCGCCTTTCCAGGCCGCGGGCGATCTTCCTGAGCGAGTCGAGGAACCGCTCGCCCTCCGCATCACTGTCCAGAGCGGCCATCATCCTCTTCCAGACCTCGGCCTCGAACCGGGCATGGGCCTCGTAGGCCTTGCGTCCGCGGGCCGTCAGTTCCACGCCGTAGGACCTGCGGTCCCGGCGGCTGATCGCCCGCCGGACGTACCCCTGCTCTTCGAGCCGGTCCACGACGCCCGTCAGGGTGCTCTTGCGCAGGCCCAACGTCTCGCCGATTTCCCGAAGGATCACTTCGGGCGTCTCGGCGACGATGTCGAGGACGCCCGTCTCCATCGGGGACAGGCCGTGAATGGCCGCGAACCGGGCGTCGTCCTTGACCGCCCGCCGGTGCCCTGCGATCGCGTGCCACAGCCGCCGCAAATCATCCGTCTGTTGCGGCGTCGGGAATCGTTTCATTCGTCTTGTCATTTGCGTCGCCCCTGCGACAATCAGGTTTCCATTTAGTACGGTGTGCGTATTGTACGTGAACCGTACTAACCAGTCAAGAGGAATCGTGCGTTCCGATGGAACGGGCGTCTGTGCGAGTCTCCAGGCATCCGGAGTCTATCCGACCGACGGGCGTTCAAACCAGGACGGCGAGCCTGGTTCGTAGTGACGCCGCAAGGCGTTATCTTGGGAAGTTGGAAGCGTCAAGTTTGAAGTGAGGAAGGCAAAGGCTCAGCGTTCGTCCTTTCTTGCTTTCAACTTGGCGCTTTCACAGTTCAAACTGATCCCGATATGCCCTGACGGGCACACTACGAGCAGGTCCCTCTCCGATTCTACGCATGCCGGGGTTCTCTTCACAGATGCCGAAAGCCGTGTGCGGCCGCCATGCGGCGGCGAATTCAACCGCGAACGAAGTTCCTTTGAGGCGATCGCACGAGCGCAACTATAGGCCCCCCCCCGCCCTTCTGCCATCCGCAATTCGCGGGCGCAGAATCCATAGTTTCCTAGTGGGTCATTCAGCTTTGGCAGCCCTGAAATCGGCCTGTCCCGTCGCCGGCGGGCGGACGGAGGCGAATCCGCTGCACCATTTTAGTGTTTCGTTGTTCCTGGATGGGGCAATAATTCCTTGACAGGGTCGGGCCCCTCCCACTACAGTAAGGCCTTTGTTTATCACCCCGGCGGGTACGGGGTCTGACCATAAATGAGCCGCACTAACCAACGGCAGGATTGAAAAGGAGAAAAGTTCATGGCAACGAAGGTAGGAATCAATGGTTTCGGCCGCATCGGCCGCCTCGTGCTCCGCGTAATGGCCGCGAAACCCGACAAGTTCGACGTCGTCGGGATCAACGATCTGTTCGACGCCGATATGCTGGCCTACATGCTGAAATATGATTCGACGCACGGCAAGTTCAACGGCACCGTCGAGGCCAAGGGCGCCGCGATCGTGATCAACGGCAA
>JBDKUU010000925.1:0-3400 GCA_039679525.1 Phycisphaerales bacterium
GAGACGCCGAGGCCAACAGGCCCCAGACGACCGCACGGGAGCCAGCAAGGCCGCAGGACGTCGTGCAACAGGTCCAGAACAGCGTCCCGGCATCTCCCGCTTCAACCCCCGTCACGGCCGCCGCGGCGGCGACGAACCCGAGTCCTGTCGTGGCCAGCCTGGCGACCCCGCCGGCAACGGGCGCGGCCCAGCAGGACCTGACGATCTACGAGACGCGGGACCCCATCAAGACGACTCGGTTCCACATCGTTCGCAAAGGGGAGAATCTCTCGTCCATCGCCCAACAGTACTACGGCTCGTCCAACCAGTGGCGAAAGATCGTCGCCGCGAACGCCAAGACGGTCAAGGACCCGGGCAAAATCGCACCGGGGACCAAGCTGATCATTCCGGATTAGAGAGCGTCCTTCTTTGGGACCCTATTGACCTCGCTGACCTTATTGACGTTGCTGACCTCATCGTCAATGAGGTCTCTTCTCCTCTCGGCCTGCGCTCCGGGCAACCGGAGCAGCCCCGGAATCGCCTCTTACGCCTCGCCAATCTCCGCCGCGGCCTCACGATCCACAAGCCATGTGATCCTGTCCAGAGCGGGCCAGAGCACGCGGATCGGGTACTTCGCCGCATCCGGCTCGCCTGTGAGCACTTCTTTGAGCGTCTGCGACTTCTCCCGCCCCGAGACCAGCACGACCAGTCTGCGGGCCGCCAGCAGGACCGGCGGAGTCAACGTGATTCGATTGACCTGAGGCTTGGCCGCGGCCCCGGGGTACGCGACGCAGGCCAGATCGGCGGCTTCGTAGGCGATGGGCGAGTTCGGAAACAGCGACGCCGTGTGGCCGTCGGCGCCCATGCCCAGGAGGACCAGGTCGAATCGCGGCATCTGGCCCTCCTTCAGACCGAAGACTTCGCGTATCGTCTGCTCGTAGGCCCGGACCGCGTCGTCGATGCTGTCCTGCTCCGTGGGAATGCGATGGACGTTGGCCTGGGGAATCTCGATGCTGTTCAGAAACGCCTCGGCGGCGAGCCGATAGTTGCTGTCTCGCGAGTCGGCCGGGACGTACCGCTCGTCCACCCAGAACACCTGCACCTTGTCCCAGGGAACGGCCTTCGCCTCGGGCTCGACAATGAGCCGCCGGAAAAAGAGTTCGGGAGTATGTCCGCCGGAGAGAGCTGTGCGGAACATGCCGCGGGCCTCGATGGCCTGGCCGGCCGCGAACGCGAACAGCCTCGCCATCCGGGAGGCCAGATCCTGTGCGTCCGAAGCGATCTCGATTCGCGGCTTGCGCATGGGTAGATCGTAAGAGAGCCTGCCCTGCTGCGGCTCTAGGCGATTTCCTCAGTCCCGGCGGCAGGCCCGCTCAGGGTTGAGTCACGCCGTCGGTGGCGCCGGTCTGCGGCTGCGTTTGGGGTTGGGCTTGCGGTTGAGCCTGGGGCTGTCCCTGGCCGTCCGCGGCCTGATCGGTCCCTGGCTCCGCGGCCGCAATGATCGTGCCCATCGCCCGCCGCAACGCCAGCTTGGCCGCGACGTGCGAATAGATCGCCTGGTAGTAGTTCACGCGAGCCTGCGTCAACGCCGACTGCGCATCGATCACCTCCACCTGCGTGTTGATGCCCTGCTGATAGCCGACGTCCGCGAGGCGGAGGCCCTCGGTCCCCCGCTTGAGGTTCATGCGCTGCGACTGCACGAACTCCTCCGCGTTCTGCATGCTCAGCAAGGCCTGCGTCAGCTCGTACAACGCGGTCTCTTCCGTGTCGACAAGATTGATCTGGGCCTGCCGGAGCCGGGCCTTCTGTTGGGCGATCGCGCCTTCCCTCTGGAACCCGTCGAAGATCGGCCAGGCGCCCTGGAACCCCGCCTGCCAGATCTCCCCCCAGTCGTTCGTGCTGCTGCCGAAACTGGTGGGGCTGGGATTGGACCAGGTGTTCGTGAAGAAGCCGCTGACGTTCGGCAGGTATTTGCTGCGGGCGATGGTGAGCTGCTCGCGCTGTTGGCGGATCTGATACTCCCGGCTGTACAGGTCCGGCCGGTTCGTGAACGCCGCCTGAACGGCCTGCTCGATCGAAATGTCCCACGTCTCGTACACGAACTCGTCCGACAGCGTGAAATCGCTGTCCTGCGAGACGCCCATGGTCTTGATCAGGTTGGCGCGGGCGACGATGATCGCGTTCTTGCTCTTGATCAGATCGGCCTCGAAATTGGAGAGCTCCACCTGGGCTCGCAGGACGTCGAAGTCCGAGGCCACCCCGGCGGCTCGCCGCTTCTCCACGTTGTCCAGGTGCGCCTTGGCCGCGCGGACCGCCTCGGTGCTGATGTCGACCAGATGCTGGTCGAGCAACAGATTGTAGTACGCCGTCTCGGCGGTGTAGACGACGTCCTGCGTCGTGGCGCGAATCGTCTCATCGGCAAGCTGGGCCAGCAGGTTGGCGTCCTGCACCTGGGCCCGGATGGCCCCGCCGGCGTAGATCGGCTGCGTGACGGTCAGCACGGCCGAGTAGTTGTTCACGGTGCCGATCTGGACGTGCTGCGTCGGGAAGTTGGGGTCGCCCGTCGGAATGTCGAACGACGGCACCTCCTGGTCCCTCGCGTACCGCCCTGTGACGCCGACGTTCGGCAGGTACGCCGAGCGGGCGCTCAGGACCTGGCCCCGGGCGACCTCCCTTTCCTGGATCGTCCGTTCCAGCATCTTGTTGTGACCGAGCGTCAGCTTGATGCTGTCCCCCAGGGTGAGCTTGCCGCTGATCTTGGGCTGTTGCTCGTCCTCGCGATCCTTGCGGTTCTCCCACTCCCGGTACGCCGTCGCACGCGAGGTCTTCACTTCCCGGGCATACTGGCTCCGGCTCTCGCACCCTCCGACGAACGCCGATGACACGCCCACCACGATCAGACAGCCGATTCCCGCTCTCTGTGCTCTCATAGCTTCCATCAATCCAAATCAAGTCCCCATCTCGACGTCGCCCGCATCGGCTATGGACGTCTGCGAACACAACATCTTACTCTCTTTCCCTGTCCTGTAAAGCGCCGGCCTCGTCGACGGCGATGGTCACCTCCACGGGCGTCCCCGGCAACAGCGCCGGCCGATCGCCGGAGACATCGAGCGGATGCGGCACCTCCACAATCACCGAAGCCATGCCTGATGTACGATCCACCCGTCCGGTTGTGCGAACAACCTCCCCCTGCCGCAAGCCCTCGCCTGGGGCCGAGGGCGCCCGGATCTCGGCGGTTGTGTGGGCCCGCTCCGAACCACCGCCGATCTCCGTGATGCCAAGCCGGTCGAGGTCCTCCCGCCGCACGGGCGCCTCGATCTCGAACGCTTCCGTGCCGCACGCGACGGCCAGAGACCGGCCCACAGCGACGTACTGGCCCAGGCTGACCGTCGGCCCGTCGATCAGCACGTCGAACGGCAGG
>JBDKUU010000926.1:0-6290 GCA_039679525.1 Phycisphaerales bacterium
CCACAAGCGTTCCGGCAGTATCGTACTGGAGCACGATCCGATGACCGGCGTCGGCCACGAAGACCGCGTCGCCGTGTCTGGCGATGCTCGTCAGCACGGCCTCCTCGCCCAGAGGCTCCCAGGAAGCGATCACCTTGCCCTGGGCGTCGAGGACCTCGACATGGTCCCTCATCCCGATGTACATGCCGCCATCATCCGAGATGTGCAGGCACTGCGGCTCGCCCGTCAGCGAAAACGTTTTCTCCAGATTCCCGGAGGCGCCGAACACATGAATCGCTTTGTCTCCGGCGACATAGATCCGACCGGCCGCGTCCAAGGCGATCGCACGCGACTGGACAAGACCCGTGCGGATCGCCGGGCCCGACTCCGCGTAGAGAGTGAGGTTCGGGTCTATCTTGGCCAACTGGCTGAGGTTATAGGCGTAAGCCTCGCTGAGCCCGCTGCCCGTCTTGCCCGTCGTGTCAAGCTGGACAATCGCCACCACGGCCGCCCCGAGGGCCGCAGCGACCAGCACGGCGACGAGGACTCCCGAACGCGACGTGCCGCGTTCGAGGTCTCCTATCCGGCCGCCGCCGGTTCTGCTTGACATTCGTTGCGTGGACAAACCCTATGCCTTTATAGAACAAGAACTTGCGAACACCGGATTATAACACGGGCCGGCCCCGGGTGCTACTGCCCGGCGACGTCGAGGCACACCATTCGATTGAGGTCCCGCACGATCAGTCGGCCCGAGGCAAACGCCATGGGGCCCCACGACTCGATCCCGTCCAGGACCTTTGCCCGGGCCAGTTGCTTGTAGCCCGAGGCGTTCGGCTCGACCAGCGTCAGCACGCCCTCGTCGTCCATGACGTACAGCAGACCGTCGGCAATCACGTAAGGCCCGCTGCCGAAGGTGTTTGCGCTCGTACTGGTCCAGACCGCCTTGCCCTCCAGGTCGAGGCACACCAATTGCTTGTCCATCCCCACGCCGTAGATGTTGCCACCGTAGAAGACCGGCGTGTGCTGCATCGTGCCGAAAACGCTCGTCGGACGCACGAACTCGCTCGCGACCGCGATCTTGCCGCCGGACTCTGCCAGCCGGAGCATCGTGCAGCCGAAATCGTACTGGCCGTAGCCCGCGGACAGGAAGATCCGATCCGGCCCGACGATCACCGGCATCGGCACGTTCGTGCGGACCTTCCATTGGTCCGTCTTCCACAGAACCCGGCCGTCCTTGGCCGAGACTCCAACGACCCCGCCGGCGTCGGTCGATCCGCCGCAGTAGATATAGAACCGGCTCCCCGCGAACTCCATCGGCACGACCGACGAGTGCGTCATTACCCATTTGTCCGGGTTCGGCGTCTGCCAGACCGTCTGGCCGGTGGCGCAGTCGATAGCCATCATCAGAACGCTCCCGGCCGGGGCGATGATCGCCTTGCCGTCGTCGATCAGCGGGCACTGGGCCGTGTACCACTGCGGGATCACGGTCCCGAACTCCTTGACCAGGTTGAGCATCCACTTGAACTCGCCCGTCTTGGAATCGAGACAGGTGACGTGCCCCTTGGGCCCCATCGTGACGACGTACTTGTCCGTCACAGCCGGAATGGTGCGGCTCATGCCGTGGAAACGTTTGACCTTGACCGGGTAGGAATATCGCCAGATCTCCTTGCCATCGGCCAGCGAGAGACAGCGGACGACATCCGCCTGGCCGGCCTGGTCATAGTCGAGGAGATAGACCCGCCCTTCCAGAATAGCCGCCCCGGCGTAGCCCTCGCCCACTTCAACAGACCAGAGCTTGCGGGGCCCCTCGGCAGGCCACGTGCGACTGAGCGAGACTTTCTCCGAGCTGACCCCATCGTACTTGGCCCCCCGAAACGTCGGCCATGCGCCCGGCAGATCTGCAGGGGCTCCGTCGCCCCTGGTCAGCGTGCCGGCGATCTTGACCGCATCGTCCCCAGCCCCGGCGTTGGCCGGCTTGCCGTCGGCTCCCGGCAGACGCTCCTTGAGGCTCACCGCCGCATCGGCGCTGAGCCAGAGGTACATCAACCCCACTACGCCCAAGACGGCGAATGCCATGGGGACCACGTCAGCGATGATTCTTCTCTTCATTGAGCGTCCGTCACTCGTGCCTAAGCGAATCCAGCAATTGACCTCGGAGGGCCAACGTTCCGGCGAGCCATACCCAGAGAGCTCCGCTGAAGGCGATGGCCGCAACGGTTCCCACCAGCGGAAGATACGGCGTCTGTCCGGCCGGCGACTGAAGGGCCGGGATCACCGCCACGACCGCAGCAACGACGCCGCACACCACGCCGGCGAGCATCAAGCCCCAGTGCTCGTAGAAGACCATCCGCCGGATCCTGGCCCTTTCGAAACCCACGGCCCGCAGCATCGCCAGTTCGCCGCGACGCTCCAGCATGTTGCGAAGCACCACGAGCCCCAAGCCGACGCTGCCCAAAACCAGCCCCAGACCTCCCAGGGCCGTGAAGATCGAAAGATACGTGTTCTCCACGGCGCCGAACGCGGCCATTCGTTCCCGCGTCGGCGTGAGCACCAGCCCCAGGTCGGTCAGGCCCGACGACAGCTTCTGCGATATGGCCTCCATCTTATCCGATGGCGCGTCGACAAGCAAAACTCGATACCCATCCACCGACGGAAATCTGCGGGTGAACTCCTTCTCCGAAACGATGAGGCTGCCCTGCAGGATTGAGCTGTCCAGCATGGCGACGATCCGCACGCGGAACGGCCGGCCCGTCTCGTCGACGAACTCGACCTCATCGCCGAGCTTCTTGCCGAGGGCCCAGAAGACGGTTGGGTAGTCGCCGATGGCCGGGATGGCTCCATCGCGAGACTCTCCTTCGAGAAGACTCCATCCCGCATCATGCGCCGTCGATCCGCTGACAGATGTGAATTTGAACGCCTTGCGCTGCATGAGGCTGCCGGGCGACACGCCCAGCAAGCGCGGCCGCTGGGCACGGTTGAGGTTCAGGCAACTCGCATCGTCGCCCTCGTGGACTCGGAACTGAACCGCCTCCAGGCCGGCGAGCTCGGGATCGGTCAGGCCCAACTCCTTGCGTCCGGCCTCGGTGCTCAGATCGTTCAGAATGCTCAGTGATGACTCGCCATAGAGAGCGAATCCGCCCGTGCCGGAATCCCGGCTCTGCGGCTGACGCATTGGGTCGCGACGGTTGGCCCCGACGGCAACCACCATGAACACGCCGCAAGCCAACAGGCCGATGATGGCCAGGCTGCGGCCGCGACGGCGGGCGGCGTTTCGAAAGCCCAGCCCCTGGAGCGAAATCAAGGGCCGGCTCACTCCCCCTGCCGCGACGCAGAGCAGCATATGACTGAGCCCCAGAGTCCCGATGAGCAACAAGGCCCCGGCTCCGAAGAAAGCCCCAGCCGCTGCCTGACTGTCGCCGCCTCGGACGAACAGCAGAAGGATCGCCGTGCCCACGAACGCCGAAACGGCCAGAATCACGCCGCGTCGGCTGCGAGAATGCGACGTGACGTGCCCTTCCACGACTCCGGCCATCAACTGGCGCGATGGCAACGTCACATGCTTTCTCAGAGTGACCCCGATCGCGAGCAAAGCGACGCCGAGACCGCCGACACCGCCCAGCGCGAGCGTGAGACCCGTTGTGTGGAATCGGATCGCAGCGCCGGCAATCGCGCCGCTCCAGAACGTGGCCAAACCACGAAGCATCAACCATGCGTAGAGCAGGCCGGCTCCGACGCCGAGAGCAGCACCGATCAACGCCACCAATCCCCCTTCGGCCAGGAGCAGTCTCTTGACTCGCCGGGCAGGCCAGCCGATTGCCAGAAGCATTCCCACTTGCGTGCCTCGGCTCTCGACGCCGAAGACGAAGAGCAGGCCCGTGAGGATGATTGCCGAACCGATCAGGAACATGCTCAGGCCCAGGAAGAGCTGGCCGAAATCAGTGCCGCCGCGACCCGCCCGCAGGCCGGACTCGCGAACCGCCTGGAAGAACAGGCCCGCCGTCGCAGGATCGATGTGACTGGTCAGGTATTGCGATATTTGCCGGTCGAGCCCTTCCCGCCAAGGGTAGCGGATCGCCGTCAGTTTGCCGTATTGATTCTGCCATCGCGGCTGTCCAGCCCCCAGAGTGACGAAGGCCTTGGGTGTGCCGCGATGCTCGTTCCAGTACTGCTCATCTTTCGGACGGATCCTGTTCAGGTCGACAGGGACGCCGGGCTTCCAATCCCGGCAGTTGTTCACATCCGCCAGGCCGGGGAACTCCGGCATCAGCGTGGGATCGGCGGTCGCCCCCTCCAGCGGCACGATCTTGACGACCTTGAACCGCCCCTGCTCCTCATTCAGCTTCCGGCCGGGCCCGATGACGAAATACGTGAGGTCGACGAAGTCCCCGATCCGGGCCCCAAGGTCGTCGGCAAGCCATTGGTTGATGACGATCTCGTCAGCCTGCATGCCCCTGGGGATCACGTTCCCCACGCCGGTTGCCGCGACCATCGAGTACGGCGTCGCCTTGTCGCCCAGGCGAATCTCATTGACGAAGTACGTGAGGATCCTGGTGGCGCCCGCATCGGCCTTCATCGCCTCATCAGAGAGCGAGTCCTCGATGAACACCCGCCGGCTGCGAAGCTCCAGCGCGTTCTGCGGCTCCAGGTGAGTCAGTTCGATCCCGGCGTCGGCCGGCTGCCAAACGTCTTTGATCGCGGCGTTCAACTCATCCGCCGTCGCGCCGCTTTTCTGGTGAGCCGCCAAGAGCATGTTGGCCCGTCCCGGCTGATCGACCTTCCCGGCCAGCCAGGCCAGCGGCACAAAGACGTTCAGCGGCGCCGCCTGGTTGGCCGCCAGATCGAAACGGGCGAACGCGGAGTCATCCGCCACGGCCCGCACCTTCAACCGAAACGCGATCGTGCGGTCTTTGTCCGAGACCAGGGGGACATCGCGAGGCATCATCGTCGCCTTCTCGACTCGCAGCAGCACCTCGCCACCCGCGGCGACGCCGAGCCTCGTGGCGACAGCATGACTCAGAACAACGCCCTCATCCACGCTGTTTTCGAAGAGGTTCGAGGCGGAGCCGAGGGCATAGAATCGCTCGTCCACGCCGAGCACCTGGACGCGATTGACTCGACGCGAGCCGTCCTCGTTGGCGATCATGCCGGCGACCTGCAGGACGGGCGCGATCTCGCCGCCGACGCGCGACTCCAAGTCGCGGGCGAGATCGGATCGAAAGTACCGTCCGTGCGGCGTCATCGCGAATTCGACGTCGCCGAGACGGGTCTCCAAGCCCTGTCGGAGCGTGTACCGAACAGAGTCGCCGACCGCCAAGGCGCCCGTGAGCACAGCGGTGGCGACGGCAACCGCCAGAACGACCGCGGCATTCGTTCGCCAGTAGAACCCTGCGCTCCGCGCGACCAGTCGCCAAAAGCTCATGGCCGACCCTTGTCATTCAGAACGCCGCCGGTCAGTTCGAAGACGTGCCCAATCCGCGAGGCCAGCTCCCGCGAGTGCGTCACGACGACCAGCGTCACGCCGTCATCGCGATTGAGTTGAGCCAGAAGCTCCGCGATGCTCCGCGAGGAGTCTTCGTCCAGCGAGCCGGTCGGCTCATCGGCCAGCAATAGCTTGGGCCTATTAATCAAGGCCCTCGCGACCGCGACTCGCTGTCTCTGCCCGCCGGACAATTCGCCGGGGCGGTGCGACATCCGATCCGCCAACCCGACGCGAGCCAGGAGCGACTCAGCATCCCGACGCGTCCCTGTTTGTTTCTTGCCGGCCAGCGTGGGCACGAGAACATTTTCGAGCACCGTGCACTGGGGCAGCAGGTGATGCATCTGAAACACGAACCCAATCTCGCGATTGCGAATGCGAGCCAGTTCATCGTCGTTGAGCCTGGCCAGGTCCCTGCCGTCCAGCAGTACCTGCCCGCCGGTGGCGTGGTCCAGCCCGCCGATGATGTTCAGCAGCGTGCTCTTGCCGCACCCGGAGGGGCCGACGATCGCGATCGCCTTGCCTGGCTCGATCTTCAGCGTGACGCCTTTGAGCACGCTCACCGACCCGGGGTCGCCCGGATCGCCATAGGCCTTCGTCACATCGACAAGCTCGACCATCCTTGCCCTCGCGTCAATCATCGTCGAACGACCTGTTCCAAAACACGAATCACCTCCCCCGCCGTGTGGCTGATGTCGAACGCCTTGAGCATCCCAGCCCGTCCCCGGGCACCAAGCTCGCGAGCAGCCTGCGCATCCAATAACAGCGGCTCCATCGCCTGGGCCAAACGCTCGCCGGTGTTCGGCTCATACAAGATGCCGCCGCCGGTGGCCGC
>JBDKUU010000927.1:0-6198 GCA_039679525.1 Phycisphaerales bacterium
CCACGATCGCCCGAAAGGGCATCGCCCTGGCCTTGAGCGAGCTGGTCGAAGAAGGCTGGCTGAGCCAGGCGGACGCGATGGAGCTGATCGACCCGATCATGCACAACAACGCCCGGCAGATCTTCAATCTCGCCGAAAAGGGCCGAATTCTTGAACAAGTCAGATGGCCCTGACCGTTGAAAGAATTCGGTAATGGCTGGGCGAAAAAACGCTATGGATGCCGAAACGTTGACGTTCTTGCTGGCATACGGCCACTTGAATATGCAGGAGCGGATTGATCGCGGATTGTGGCCGCATCCTCCGCTCAAGTTCGACGATGTGGTTCGGCATCTTGCCGGCGTGTTGAAGACGGGCCCGCGGTTTCCGCCAGCCTGGCGGCCGCCGACTCCGGGCGAGGCCATATTCGAGGGAGGTTCTGTCGAACGTCGATCTTTGTTCCGATATGTCTATCGATGGCAGTACGCGAGCCCGCTCGACGCGTATCCGCCAGGCCCTCCTCTACGCCGCGGCCTACCTGGATGACCGTGTGCTTGACCTTCCCGAGAGCCATGAGACTGCTGCTTGATCAGGGATTGCGGTTCATCCACTCCTCGGTGCAAGCCACCCGATCTTCACAACCTGCCACAGATGATCTGACGTATCTACGCTTTAGGCGTATATCGTGGCTGTGTTCACGTTCGTCGAGTTGCAGTCGTTTGTGGCCGTTCGGGACCGATTTCTGTCGAGAGCCAGAACGTTGAAAGCGTCCAAGAGCGGGGGCGCTGCCCCCGGACCCCCGAGATTTTGCGCTTTGGGCCAGTAGCATGGTGTCGGCGGGGCCCTGTTCTGCGGTCTGGACGATCCCGCTGTCTCGGCGTAGTTTCCATCTTGTCTATCATGCCTCTGGCCCAAAGCGGAAAATCTCCCTCACACGCCCGCCGCGGGCGTGTCCGGCCTGCCAGAGGAAATGTGTAGAACAACGAGGGGCTGGCCCCCAGGGATTGGGAGGCCGCCGCCATCGCCAAATTGTGGCCACACCCGATTGAAGGAGATGTTCGAAAATGGCTAAGCTATCCGCGAAGAGACCGGCGGCGTGGGAGAAAACTCGCGATCTGAACGCGGAGCTTTCGCAATCGTTGAGCGAGATGAAGAAAGGCAAATGGGCCCGGAAGACGGAGTTCTTCACACGGGCCGACGGATCGGTCCGCCGCGTCATCACGCGGCGCGATGGCGCCATTGAGAAAGACGAGGTCATCCCGGCGGAGAAAGCCCTGGTGATCGCAGCGAGGGCGGCAACCGGCCAGTCTCAGGCGACGTTCGCCAGGCTGCTCGGAGTCTCGGTGCGTACGCTCCAGGAGTGGGAGCAGGGGCGCAAGACACCATCTGGTGCAGCCGCTACGCTTCTGAAAGTGGCTGCGCGGCATCCTGAGGTTTTGAAAGAATTTGCGGCGTGAGGCAAGAGACGATGGGGTTCAAGTGCCTCCTTGCGAGTGGGCAGAAGGGATGTGACGGGGGAACATCATGGACGAAGACCTGGATCAGATGACGCGCGAGGAGTTGATCGAGGAAGTCAAGAAGTTGCGGCAGGGGATTCGGCGGCATCGGGACAGCAGCGGGCACGAACTCTGCTGGCATCATCCGGTGCTCTGGGGATTGCTGCCGGAGAAGACGGACCGGGTCCCAGTTGCGCGGAGTGGCCGGAGTTCACGCGAGGGTGCGTGAAGTACCGCCAGTCGCTGGATGAGCAGGCCCCCGATGCCCCAGGGACGAACGAGCCGTATGACAAGTGAATTGTCTGGTCTCTATGAACTGTGGTCTCCTTGCGTCATTGGACATGGCGTGCTATCATCTTACCTAATGGGCTTTGAGGAACGAATCTGGTAGTGCCGTTTGGAGAAGTTCTCTGTAGTTGCAGGGGTCTTTCAAAAGTCCTTTTCTGAGGACGATTGTTTGCTGCGGGAGGCTGTGAAGTGATATTTCGCGAGGAGACCGATCAGTTGAATTCTGTTTCTCGAACGCGATCTGTAGTGGAGCGACAGTATCCGGACGAAGCCGTGCTGTTTGCGAGTGCAGCAACGATTCTCGAAACGTCCCGGGAGTCGCCGACGGGTTGGTCTCTGCGGCGTGTCTTTCAGCGACGTGGGAGTGTTGTGATTTCTGATTCCCGGGTCTTTGTTCAGTCCAGCTTCTTGTCGGTGCTCACGATTATGTGGGCTGGCGTCGCTGTCTATGGCGCCTTTGAGTACTTCCGCAGCGGGCACATCTTCCCCCTTATCCTGGCCATCGTCGCTGCCGCCTTCATCTTCCAGCATCGTCCATACTCGCGCGACGTGCCGTTCAACTCCGTTGACCGCGTTCACTTCGGGGTGACCCACGGCCTGACCGGTAGTTGTGACATAGTGTCGATGGTCGTTCACGGTCGCACCATCCAGGTGGTCACAGGACACTCCATCCCCGGTGAGCTTCGTCAGCGATTGACTTCCCTCAATAGGGCGAATCAAGAGCAGTAGTAGTGCAGGAACCGGCCCGCACGGCGGGATTTCAGAACAACCGGCATCTCGCTGTACAAAGGCAAGGCGGACGCCTGCCCGGAACGCAGGATCGGTGCCTCGCTTGAGTCTATTTGTTCGAGTGCGTGTACTCCGCCAGGAGACGGAGATAGAGGCGGTACTCATCCAGGGAGACGCCGGGCGGGGTCTGGTGATCGACGCTGGGGATGAAGCCGCCGGTTCTCATTAGCGGCAGCAGGCGTTCGAATTCCTTCCGGATGGCGGCTTCGCCGCGGTTCATCACCAGCTTATCGTAGTGGCCGATCATCCGCAGGGTGGGAAAGTGCTCGCGGAGCTCGATCCCGTGCACGCCCGCCTGTCGCTCCAGCGGCAGCACGCCCCAGACGCCCACGTCCTGCAGCCACGGAACCATCTTCGTCACGTCGCCGTCGGTGTCGACGATTGGGATGATGTCCAACTCGCGGATCAGCGGGATGAACTGGCGGTAGTAGGGGGCGAGGAACTCGTCGAAGATCGCGCGGGAGATCATGGGGCCGTGATTGTACGACATGTCTTCGGCGAACGTCATGAACGTCGGCACGCAGACCTTGGCGATCTTACGCAGCGTGCGGATGTGGAAGTCCGTGAGGTCCTGGTTGATCCGGTGGATCAGCTCGGGCTGGTCATAGAAGGCGTACATCTGCCGCTCGATGTTCATCAGGGTTCGCGGGAACCAGAACCAGCCCTCGAACGTGATCCAGACGACGGCCTCGCCTCGTGCTTGTCGCCGGGCCCACGGCCGCATCGATTCGATCGCCGCGTCGTGAGGCGGGTAGAGCCGGGGGCGGACGGCGAGGTAATCGTCCATGTTCGCGACGATGCCTTCGACGTGGTGCTGGGTGGCCTCGATGGTCGCCTCGGTCGTGCTGAACCAGAACTGCATGTACGGGTCCAGCCCGAAGTACTGCGAGATGTCGAAAACGCTTTGACACTGCGGGGGCAGGCCCTCGCCGCGCCATCGGTCGATCGTCTGATCCCACCACATGGCCCACTCCCACCGAGGGAGCCGGTCCACGCTCTGGAAGCCCATCACCGCTCGGAATCGTTCCACGTGGTTCATACTTCGTTCAGCAAGGATCGGGCGGCGGCGCCGTCCGGACATACGAAGTCCTGAATCGCAGCCGACGTTATCTGATCTTGTAGCTGATGGCCATGCCGTCGTTCTTTTCCATGGACGAGCGGATGATGACTGTGTCGTAATCGGGGCTGTTCTGGACGTAGTCGAGGTAGTCCTTCATCGCCTTGGCCGACTGGATCACGTTGTCCGCTACGACCACCGCGCCGACGGAGAGCTTGGGCTCCAGGATCTTCAAGTACTTGAAATAGTCCTGCTTCAGGGCGTCGATGAAGACGAAATCGACAGGGGCCTCGACATCCTGGAGCGTCTTGAGTGCGTCGCCCTCCACTGCGGTGACGACGTTCTCCAGGCCCACCTTCTCCAGGTTCTCCCGGGTCTCTTTGATCGCCGTGGCGTCGATGTCGAAGGTCCAGAGGTGCCCGCCGGTCCGCTCGAAGGCGATGCCCATATTGACGGCGCCGAACCCGCTGGCCGAGCCGACCTCGACGCCTCGCTTGGCCCTGGCGCTCTCGACCAGGATGCGGAGCATCATCGCGTCGCCCGGCGTGGTGTTCAGGCCGGTGCGATGGAAGTTGTCGATGAACTGCTTGCGGAACTCGGGACTGGTCTTGTTGCCGCTCTGGGCCGCGAAGGCACACAGCCCGGCGAGACCCAGTACGGCGACACACGCAACGGCGGCGACGGCAGGACGACGAACCATAGAAACCCCTCAGCATTTATTATTTGCGATTTACTATTTACAATTTGAAGAGATGCAGACGGTGCGTGGTACGCACCCTACACGCTTCGCTCTTCACGTTTCACGTTTCACGCTTCACGCAACGTCCGCCAGGGCGTTGTTCATTCTCTGGATCGCCTCGTCGACTTCGGCGTTGCTCTTCATGCCGACCGTGACGCAGTCGAGCAGGCCGCACTGCATGGCGAAGCGGATGCTCTTCTCGCGGTCTTCGGCCTTCTTGAAGTCGCCGTCGCCGATGAGCTTCATGCCGATGATGCCGTGGCCCTTTTCCTTCATCAGCTTGATCTGCTCCATGACGGCCGGCACATGAGACTCATTGCTCTCGGCGTTCCAGGTGTCGGTTCGCGGCGTGTCCATGTGGGCGCCCTGCGGGTTGACGCGGACGAGGTGGATGTCGACCCAGTCGAGCTCGACCGCCCGCTTGAGGGCCGGGAGGCTGTGACAGGAGACGCCGTGGGCCAGGATCATCTTCTTCTCCTTGGCCTCGGCCATCGCGTCCATGACCTTCTTTCGCTCCTCTTCCCAGTTCGGGGCGACGGTGCAGTGGACCAGCAGGCTGTCGATGTAGTCGACGCCGTAGGTCTTGCGGTAGTTGTCGATCTCGGCCAGAGGGTTCTCCGGCACGCCGCCCATCTTGCTCTGGATGAAGATCTTCTCGCGGGGCAGGTCCTTGATGGCGTCGCGGACCATGTCGTGCGTGCGATAGGAGCGGGCGACGTCGATGTACCGGATGCCCTGGTCGTAGGCGTAGCGGATCAGGCGGTTGAGGCCGTCCTGGCCCAATTGAGCCTGAACGTTGCCCGAGCTGCTGCCGATGCCGATGCCGAGCCGGCTGGTCTTGAGGCCGGTCTTGCCCAGCGGCACGATGTCCACGGCGGTTTTCTTGCCCGCCGCATGGGCCGCAATCGGCGCGAGCACGACTCCGCCGGCGACGGCCGCGGTCCGTTCGATGAATTGGCGTCTGGAGATGGGATGGTTCTGCATAGGTTCGCCCCCTTGTCTGAAAGCGTTACCCTCGTAGGGTGTGCCGTGCACACCGGTTCAATCGCAGGCGGCCCCGTCCGCAATGGCAGGGTGACCCTGCACTATACTCTCAGGCGAACGGTCCCGTTCACCCAAACCACCATGCTGCCAGAACCACCGGAAGAATGCAACTGATTTGTCGCCAGGAGACGGGCCGGCGTGCGTGACTGTGCCTGCGACCCTCGCGGCGGGGGGGGGGCGGTTGTCCCAGATAGCGAAGGAACGAGACGGACCGATTCGGATTCCGGCCTTCGGCCGGGCGTTTATCGCTTTGGGCCAGCAGCATGGAGGATGTGCCCGAAGGACCGGTCGCACCTCCGCATTGACTGGTCCTGTGGGTTAAACTACGATTGTCCCAGTTGCGGAAAGGAGAATCTGAATGAGGCTGCTTCACATTGTGCAAGGTGGCGTTGAGAATGGAGATAAGGCGTGGCCCGAAAAGGCCGCACAGTTGAACCACGATGCAAAGACGTGGGTTGCTCCAAAATCAGCACGTGTTGGCGACGAGGTCGTGATTTACGTGCTTGGTCACGGCTTCTTTGCGACAGCTCGTGTTGGGTCTCTTCCGAAGGCGAGGCCTGATTGGCCCAACCGATATGGTGTGGGCCTGACGTCCATACAGCTCATCACGCCTTCTATCTCGATAGATATGATTCGAGAGGCAATCCCAGAGCTGAAGTGGGCAAAGTACCCTCGCAGCATCACTACACCCTCGCCAAGGATTGCCGAGCGAATCACGAATATGATTGCTCGCCGCCGAGAGCCAGGTCTGCCCGATCTTAAGGAGAAGGTCTTGCATATCGCAAGCATGGATGAACTGCGAGCGGTAG
>JBDKUU010000928.1:0-2537 GCA_039679525.1 Phycisphaerales bacterium
TCTGGTCTCCGTGCCCCTTGAGGTACGTGAACGCTTGCGGTACGGCCGCCCAGACCACGCGATCGCCGATGCCCAGGCGATCCAGCGCATACCGGGTCACCGGCATATCGGACTCCGGACCTTCCACGAGCAGTATCGGTCTCTTGGGTTGCATGAAAGCACCACCTGATCTCAAACAGTCGCCAAACGTTCGTTCCTGAACGGAACGGCTACCCCCAGCCGGTCCCACCACAATCCCCCCGTGCCCCGCAGCAGTGCAGGGTCGGAAACGGGAACTACGCTGCTGCCCAGAGCCGCCGACATGGGCTCGCGCCGCACGCCCGCTGCCCGGGCAACAGCATCGTTCCACAGGGGTCGAAAGTGCCAGTCTCTCGCAGTCGCTTTCGTTGCGGAGGACCTGACAACACTGCCGAGATCCCGGCACACTCGACCGATCCTTTCTCTTGACAAGGAACCTGACCTCGCGACGCACAACCTCGGCCTCGCACGTCGCGAGCGTTCACCCATAGTATCGAGCGTCGGCGGTCTCAGATTAATGGGGACTCTCCTGGCACGGAATGGCGAACATTCCGAAAACGCGAAACCTCCCCCAGCCATCACCCAGGCGATCCCAGGTTTCTCCCAGGTCGCGTAAGGATTGTCGGCAAGCGAATCAGGGTTGTCCGCCGGAGGCCTTCTGGGTCAATCGCACGAGTTCGACGACACTGCTGACCCCGATCTTGTCCAGGATGTTGGCGCGGTGGAAATCAACGGTCTTCTGGCTGATGCCCAGATCGAACGCGATGCTCTTGTTGCTCTTGCCGGCCACCAGGCGGTCCATCACTTCCCGTTCCCTTTGCGTGAGGAGCTGGATTCGCGACTGGACGTCCTGGTGTTCCTGCCGCTGACGGCGGGCCCGCAGGTCCAGGTCGATGGCTTTTTGAATGCTGTCGAGCAGGACCTGATCCCGGAAGGGCTTCTCGATGAAGTCCGTAGCCCCGGCTTTCATGGCCTCCACGGCCATGGGCACGTCGGCGTGGCCTGTAATGATGATCGTCGGGATGTGCGCGCCCATCTCGTTGAGCCTGGCCTGAAGCTCCAAACCGCTGATGCCCGACATCCGGACGTCCAGCACGAGGCAGCCCGGATCAGAGGGATCGTAGCTCTCCAGGAACTGACGGGCGCTGGTGAACGTCCGAACCTCCAGGCCGATGTCGCCGATCAGCAACCGCAGAGACTCGCAGATGGCCTCATCATCATCCACGACAAACACGATCGGATTATCCTTCTCCATGAGCACCTCCTTTGACAGGCAACGTGAATTTGAACGCGGCGCCGGACCGGCCGTCCGATTCGACCCACAGCCGTCCGCCGTGGGCCTCGATGATTCGCTGGCTCAGCGACAGACCGACCCCGAGCCCCTGGGATTTCGTCGAGAAAAACGACTCGAAGATCTTCTCCGACAGTTCCGGCGGAACCCCTCGACCGGTGTCCACCACCGCAATCTCGATGCTGCGGGATTCGACAAGGCGATTCGAAATCGTCAGATTCCTGTGGGCGATCTGCGGATCGCTCATCGCCTCGATGGCGTTTCGCAGGAGATTGAGCACGACCTGCTCGATCTCAACACGATCCGCCCTGACGTTGGGCAAGTCCGGCTCGAGGCGGGAGATGACCGCAACGTTGTTCTTGACCGCCTCGTCCTTGACCATCTCCACAGCATCGGCCAATACGCGCGTCAGATCGATCGTAGCCCGCATGGGCTCGCGTTTGGCGATCAGTCCCCGAATCCGTTTGAGGATGTCGGCCGCCCGCTGCGCCTGGACGGCGATCCGTCCGATCGAATCCTGCACGGTCTCCAGGGAATACTCCTTGCGGCGTGTCAGCCGCAAACAGCCGTTTGAATAATTGACGATGGCGCACAGCGGCTGGTTCAGCTCGTGGGCAAGCTCCGTGGCCATCTGCCCCAGCATGTTGGCGTGCCAGGCCCGGGTCAGCTCCGCCAGATGTCGTTGGGCTTCCATCTGGGCCTTCTTGCGGTCGGTGATGTCCCGCACCACGGCCAGCACCCGGCGATTGCCTCCGATCATCGCGGCTCTGAGATTCACTTCCTCCCAGACGGCGTCGCCGTTCTTCTTCCGCGACAGCCATTCGAAAAGTTGAGGACCTTCCTCGGCCGTCTTGCGGATTCTCGCCAGCGCCTCCTCCCGGGTGTACGGCGGTTCGCCCCATTCCGTATCGCCCGTGTAGAGATTCCGAATCTCTTCGTACGCATACCCGTAGACGTCCCTCGTCGTCTTGTTCGCATCCAGGACAATCCCGCTGACGGGATCGAGAATCAGAAACCCGTCGTTGGCCGCGTTGAAGATCTCGCGGTAGTTCTCTTCGGAAGCTCGCAGGGCCTCCTCGGCGCGCCTGCGCTCCGTGACGTCCATGATGAACCCCTCCAAGAGGAGGGATCCGACATGGATGGACGACACGGCTCTTCCCCGCTCGAACACCCATTTCTCCGTTCCGTCTTTCGCGCGGATGCGGTACTCCAGATCGAAGGAGACGTC
>JBDKUU010000929.1:0-19449 GCA_039679525.1 Phycisphaerales bacterium
AAACGCCGGAATCCGTGTATGACGGCTTGCCAGCTTCAAGGGAACGGAAGTCTGCGGCTTCGGATAGGACCATGAGTGTAGCCATTTCAGCGGCATTCAGGTTTAGCGGGACCCGCTCTGTGCTGCCATTCCGGCGAATGAGAACGATCATTCCCGCGCCATCCCTGGAGATCGTCACTTCTGCCGTTGGGACACGTCCGAACAGCCCCCAGTCGAATCGGAAGAAGGCGAACTCGTTTACCGTGATGGAGTCCGGTTTCGCCTCCGCTGCAGCAACCGCTGAGTGGCAGGTGACAAAGAACAGAGCTACAACAAGAAACGGGCGACGGGCGGACATAGGGTTTCCCTCCGGTACTTCCCAGTTACGTACAGGGGTTCATATTGCCCTGTGCTTCGTAAGTCTGTCATTGCGCAGCCACCTCGCATGTTACACACAATTGCAGACACACAGGCGAAGCCCTGGGTCAGACCTACACATTAGATTCCGCTGAAGAATGCTGGTCTGTGGGGATTGTGGGCAGCGAGGGGCTCAGGGGCAGCCCCTCGCTTACGCTTTAGCGGATACCTGGAATGTGGGCAAGCGCGCCCGAAGCGGTCCTGCGGGGGGAGTTTGTCACGTGGGACCGCCGGCTTGAAATGCGAGCGGGGCGCTCGCTTGCGAGAGTGCGGATCGTGCGTCAGGCGTGCGGAGCACCCGTTTCGCTGGTGGCCGCAAAGCGTCAAACTCCCGCCGCCTCGGCGGAATCCGGATCAGTCCGCTTCTTTCGCTTCTTTCGCGATTAGATTAGAAAAGACGGTGGACGGAGTCCACCCTACCGCTGTCGCCCGCTCGTCAGTCCCTTCCGTCTGTCACCTCCAGTCTGCGGCCTGGCGCCTCCGCCTTGCCCGTACTACACAGTCTTCGGATCTTGTTTTCGTGGCAAGCCGCATCAGAGCCAACACCATGAAGATCGCAAAGAAGAAAGACCTCCCGTTGAGCCACGCAATCCGTTCCGCCCTTCGCGTCCTTCGTGTTCTTCGTGGTGTAATCTTTTGGGCTGCGGCCGAAGGCCGGGGTGTGTGCATCGGTGTGAATCCGCATCAAGGCGGTCTCGCCGGTCGGTTCGGTGAGGGACAGAAGCTCGACGCAATTGCCGCCGCGAGCCCAACAAACGAACGCAGGCAGGAGCGACATCTGTGCTCCTGCCTGCGGAATGCTCAAAGACTGCGATGTGGAACCGTGCGAGCGCCTACACCTTGTCAGGCGTGGGGCACACGAACGGCGGACGGTACTCGCGGTTGAGAATTTTGTTGGCCGCGTCGCTGTTGGTGAAGACCTCCTTCTGCGGGTCGAACGCCAGCATCGGGCCCATGGATATCGGGTACTTGGCCAGATCGACTCCGTTGTCCTGGAGGTGTCGCGCGGTCCGGTTCAGGGTGATGATGTTCTGGTCGCGGCTGGCGACCTTTTCCAGAACCGCCGTGGCCTCCTTGACGGAGACCTTGTTGCCCTCGCCCACGTAGTAGCTGATGTTGGCCAGGTGGGCCAGGGCGGCCGAGAGATGGCCCTGGAAGGCGTCGGAGTTGAGCGTCTCGGCCTTGCGGCTACGGACGGCCTGGAGGAAATTGCCGAAGTGGTCGCCGCCGCCCTTGAACTCCTTGATCACCTGCCCCTTGGGGTCGTAGGCGACGCAGTGGGTGTACTCCCGCTGGACGAGGTAGCCCTCGGCGCCGTAGAAAATCACGCCGATCTTGTTGCCCTTGACGCCGCCGAAGAAGGTGTTGATCTCGACGTCGGCCGATTCGTCCACGGACAGGCCGCGGGTCTCGAAGACGATGCACTTGTCGCCGTAGTCATAGACCGCGACCTCGGTATTGGCCGTGTCGCCGGCGTCGACGTAGTTCGGATCGTTGCGTTCGGCCTGGTAGCCCAAGCGGCCGCCGTAGGTGATTACGCTGTTCGGATGGCGGTTGAGCCCCAGCCCCCACCGCGCGATGTCCGTCTGGTGCGGCCCCTGGTTCCCGGAGTCCCCATTTCCATAGAGGCGCTGCCAGTGCCAGTCGTAATGTAGACTTTGTCGAGTGAGTTTAGGTGAAATATAGGGGGCCGGGCCGCTCCAGAGATCGAAGTCCACCTCCGCGGGGATCGGGTAGTCGCCCAGAGGGCCGATCGACTTTCGTCGCTTGTAGCACAGGCCCCTCGCGAAATTGACCTGTCCGATTCCGCCGTCGGCCATGAACTTCACCGCGTTCTGAATCGCGGGATTGGACCGGCACTGGGTGCCGACCTGGCAGATCCGCCCGTACTTCTTCGCTGCGGCCACCAGAGCGGCGCCTTCGGGAATGTCGTGGCTGATGGGCTTCTCGATGTACGCGTCCTTGCCGGCCTGCATGGCCCAGACGCCGCACAGGGCGTGCCAGTGGTTCGGCGTGGCCGTCGAGATGAAATGGACGGACTTGTCGTCGAAAACCTGCCGCATGTCCTTGACCCACTTCGGACGACGGCCCGTCTTTTTCTCGATCCCGGCGCAGGCCTTCTGGCCCACCTTTTCATCGATGTCGACGATGTACGCGATCTCGACGTCCTTGCGGCCGACGTACTCGTCGATATGGTTGCCGCCCCTGCCGTTGCAGCCGATGACGGCGCACAGCAGCCTATCATTGGGACTCGTCCCCTGCGCGCGGGCCCGACTGCTGAACATCGGGGCCGCGACGATCCCCGCCGCGGCGAGCATCGAACCTTGAAGGAATTGCCGACGTGTTCTTTGTGCTGTCATACTCACTCCTTACGACGCGTCAAAGCATGGTTTTGAAGACCTCCCCGCACAGGACGCCATGTGGGAAGGCAACCCGATGTCGTTGCTGCCTGCGACGACCATCATACCATGCCGGGACAGGGTGAGCCAGCACAAACGCCGCGACACTCTCCCGCGGAGGCAAACGTTCCGCAGCTTCGCCGTTACGTGGCGGGTTCCAGTTGCACGCAGGGCCGCGTCGTCGATGTCTCGGCCAGGAACCCAACGATCTCCGCGGCCACGCTCTCGATCTGTTCGGTTGTCAGCTCGGGGAACATCGGCAGCGAGAGGTATTCTTCGGCGCACCGTTCCGCGACGGGAAAACTCCCCTTCCGATAGCCCAGGGGCTCATAGGCCTTCTGCAGGTGGATCGGGATCGGATAGTGGATTCCGCACCAGATGTCCTTCTCCCGCAAGGCGGCGATCATCTCGTCCCGCCGGGGGACGCGAATGGCGTAGACGTGGTAGATGTGCCGGGCGTAGGCGGCCTCGCGAGGCGGCACGACGCCCTCCACGCCTTCCAGCAGGCTGTTGTAGAGCCCCGCGTGCTCCCGCCGGGCGTTGTTCCACTTGTCGAGGTGCTTGAGCTTGATGCTCAGGATCGCGCCCTGGAAGCCGTCCATGCGGTCGTTCCATCCGATCATCAGGTGCTTGTACTTCTCCGTCTGGCCGTGGTCGCGGAGGATCCGGATCTTCTCGGCCAGCTTGGCGTCGTTCGTGACGACCGCCCCCGCCTCGCCATAGGCGCCCAGGTTCTTGCCCGGATAGAAGCTGAAGCAGCCGGCGTCGCCGATCGTCCCGGCCCTACGGCCCTTGTACAACGCCCCGTGCGCCTGGCAGGCGTCTTCGACGACATACAGGCCGTGGCGCCTGGCGATCTCCAGAATGGGGTCCATGTCCGCGGGCTGGCCGTACAGGTGAACGGGAATGATCGCTTTCGTCCACGGGGTGATCGCCGCCTCCAGGAGGTCCGGGTTCATCGTGTACGTGTCCGGATCGACGTCCACGAAGACGGGAGTCGCGCCGCAGAAGCTGATGGCCTCCGCGGTGGCGATGAACGTGTTCGGGACAGTGATGACTTCGTCTCCGGCCCCGACCCCGAGGGCCAGCAGGGATAGCCACAGGGCGGAAGTGCCGTTGCTGACCCCGGCGGTGAACTCGCACCCGCAATACGACGCGAATTCTTTCTCGAAGTCGGCGACGAACGGGCCGCCCGCGAAAGCCGTGCTGTCCAGGACCCGCAGCAACGCGGATACGACGTCCTCGCGGATGGTGGTGTACTGGGCTCTCAGATCAAGAAGAGGAACATACGTCATGGCAGACCTCCATGGAAAAGGGAACAAAAATGGTGGAGTAGTGGAACAACGGGTGAACAGCCGACAGCCACCCGTCATTCCAGTATTCCATCACTTTCCCATTCGAAGCACGCGGGCGGGATTGCCCGCGACCACCGCGCCCGCGGGAACGTCCTTGACGACCACGCTGCCCGCGCCGACGAGAGCGTTTTCGCCGACGGTCACGCCGCACAGGATCGTCACGCTGGAGCCGATGGACGCGCCCGACCGGATGAGCGTCGGAATGCAGACCCAGTCCTGGTCGCCCTGGAGCCGGCCGTCGTCGCGGACCGACCGGGGAAATCGGTCGTTGATGAAAGTCACGTTGTGGCCGATGAAGACGTTGTCCTCGATGGTCACGCCTTCGCAGACGAACGTATGGCTCTGGATCTTGCAGTTGCGGCCGATTCGAGCGCCCTTCTGGATCTCGACGAACGTCCCGATCCGGCTGTTGTCGCCGACCTCGCATCCGTAGAGATTCACGAAGTCGCGGATCACGACATTTTGGCCGAGCTTCACGTTCGGCGCGATTCGACACGTCTGCAAGTTGGGGCTCTGCATGAAGGACTCCTCTAAGGGCTGGATCGATCTGTGGAAAGAGGCTTCGCATCGCTCGCGGCGACTGGAACGTATTCATCCGCGCCGACGTCCGGGGCCGCGCCCTGGGGAATGACCTGGCCGTCGTAGTCGCGGGTCAGACCGACGTCCATGCCGGCATCGATACAGGGCGATCCCGCGCGGAGATGGAAGTTGTGCGAGGCCGGGCTGACCATGCGGGCGTCGCTGACTACGGCGACGCCTTCGCCCGTCGCGTCCGTGGCGGCGATCTTCTGGAACACGTTGTGGGCGACGAGCGTCTGGGCGAGGGCCTGGCGGCCGGGAGTCTGATCGCGGATCGCGCTCCAGCCGGCGTGGTTCGGCCAGAACAAGTTGTTGCGGATGTAGTTGGTCCCGCCGAAGTTGCCGGCCGCGCTGCTCTTCCAGCGGATGCTGAACTCGTTGTTGAAGAAGGTGTTGTTGTCGATCGAGATGTTGCGCGTCTGCGTGCTGACCGCAGCGCCCCAGAACGAGATGGCCCCGGAGTTGCCCCAGAAGAGATTGTGGTGGATGTGAATCGCGTCGTTGTCGAACAGACTGGTCTCCAGGCCGAACTCGATCCCCGCGTTGTAGGTGCAGTCGTAGATCCGGTTGTAGCGGATCACGATGTCGCTCGCGCCCTCCAGGTACAGGTTGATCAAATCGTTGGAGTACAGATCGCAGTATTCGATCACGCCGTGGCGGGCCCCGCGTTTGAAATTCACGCCTTCCATGTAGTTGTCGTAGACGCGGGTCCGCCGGATCACGAACCCGTCGACGTTCTCCATCGTCAGCCCCTCGTGGTAGGTTGCGATGCCGGGCGCCCCTTCCTTGTATCCGCCGTTGTTGTGATGGATCAGACAATCTTCGACGGTGACCTGGGATGCCGCGGCCGCACCGACCGCCGGAGCGACCAGGCCTCCGTCGAGAGAGTGACTCACGTCGCAGCCCTTGATCGTGATGTCGCGGGCCAGGGGCTTGATGTACACTCCGAAACCGTACGACTGCGTGACGTCGAGGTCCTGCACGATCACGTATTCGCGGTCCTTGATGTGCACCAGGCCCTCGGTGCGCGACGCGGGCGCGACCGAGGCCTCGATGCCGGGATCCGTGTAGACCTCATCCGGATCGTCGATGGCATATACGTACAGGATGCTGTCGGACCAGGCCCATTCGAGAGGTCTGTCCAAGTCGGCCGGGTCGGCTTGACGGATGCCGCGGGCTCCATTGAAAAACACCTGGCTGGGCGACGTCGCCAGATACGCTCTCCAACAATTGACATGGCCGGTCCGGACCCAGTTTGCGACGGGAACCGAGCCCTTGAGCATCGGCCGGCTGCCCGCCCCGTAGGAGCCGAAGAGAATCGGCGAATCGGCCGTGCCGCTCGTGGCGACGGTCAACTGCTCGCGCCAGAGTTCGCCGCGTTTGAACAGGATGCGGTCCCCCGGGCGGAAACCCGTGTAGGAATTGACTTTCGCGACGGTCTTCCAGGGGGCCCCCATGCCCCGCCCGGTGTTTCGGTCGTTGCCGCGGGTCGCATCGACGTAGTAGTCGCCCCCACGGCACACGATCCCGAAAGAGACCGTGCAAAGGACGGCCAGACACACGGCGTGTTTTGCGGTCATGACGTGCCCAGAGTCGCAAGGGAGACGTGACAAGCCGGGGCCGCGACCTTCATACCGGGACCGAATCCACGCCGTATTGAGCGGTCGCGTCGCGATAGATCCGCAGGTACTGGTCCGCGACCCGATCCCAGTCGTATTCATGTGACAAGCGATCGAGGGTCGCCTGCCGCAGGGACTCCAGCTCTTCCGAGTGCGACAATGCGTAGGCGAGCTTGTCGGCCAGGTCGTCCACCGATCCGCATCGGAACGGGACGCCCAGGCCCTTGGCGATCTCCAGGTTCTCCGGGATGTCGCTGAACACGACGGGGCGTAAGAAGCTCAAAGCCTCCAGCAGCACCAGCGGCAGGCCTTCGATGAACGAAGGGAACACGAACAGACGGCAGTTCGAATACAGGGCCCTGAGCGAATCGCCATACTGGTAGCCGACGAACCGGATGTCGTCGCCTGCTTCTTTTCGCAGCATTCTCTCATAGTCGTCCGTATGGGACGAGCCGCCTGCGATGACGAGCTTGAGGTTCGGCCGGGCTTTCTTGTATGCGTCGATCAGCAGCCGGGGTCCCTTGGTCGCGAGCAACCGGCCCACGAACAGAATGTAGCCGTCCTTTTCGAGACCGAAGGGTTTGAGATGTTCCGGCCCCGCGGGTTCTTCTCGCGTCACGCCGTTGGGGACGTATTCCGCGGTCCGTCCATACCGACCGGCGTAGTAGTCCGCAAGCGTTCGGGAGACCACTGTGCATTTGTGCGGCGTGCTGATGAAAATCCGCTCTGCCAGCCGCGACAGCGACCTGAACAGCGGACCCCACTTGTCCCTGCGGTAGGCCTGGCCGTGGGAGGTCGCCACCACGCGATGGAAGAGCCGAACGAACGGAACGACCACGCAGGGGTCCACGCTGTGGACGTGGACGAGGTCGCACGACCGAACGCTCACGTACAGGGCCGACAGGATCGTGTGAACGATCATCTCCAGGTGTTTCTGCGGAATCGTCGGCAGCCGGACGATGTGAACGCCCTCGTACATCGTCATCCGGGGCGTGTAGTGGCTTCTGCACAGGACCGTCACCTTGTGGCCCGCCCGGGCGAGCCGGATCGAGAGCTGTTCCACGACCTTCTCCACTCCCCCGTAGGTCGCGGGAATTCCCCGGCATCCCATCATGATCACGCGCATCAGCAGTCTCCGAAGAGAGTGTCAAGTTTGAGGCGTCAAGTTTGAAGTGACGAGTGCAGGCCCATGATGTAGCTTCACACTTGACACTTGAAACTTCAAACTCAGTATTTCAGTATTTCCGCGGCTTCCCGTGCGAGGGTTTGCCAGGAGTACTCCGCCTCGACGAACCGTCGGGCCTCTTCGCGGATGTTCCGCTTGCGGGCGGTGTCCCCTTCCTGGATCAGGGCCATCGTCTTGCGGGCCATGTCCCTCCAGTCCGAGCAGAGGACGACGTTCCCGCCGTCGACGCAGCCGACGACCTCGTCGAGCCCCTCTTTCGTGCTCAGCACGATCTTGCCGCAGGCAAGGGCCTCGAACACCTTGAGCCTCGGTCCAGCCGTGGTCGTATGCCCGACCTCGTACGGCAGAAGAACGAAATCGCAGCTTTGGAGCCACAGGACGATCGACTTCTGATTGGACAGCAGACGCACCCTCGGATTCGCGCGAAACGCAGCGGCAAGATCGGGAGACAAGGCCGCCTCATCATTGACCACGACGATGGCCGAGTATTCCCGAAAGCCCTGCTCGTCGAAGTGCGAGAGGACCCGCAGGAAGTTCTTCAACGCCGCCGTGTTTTGATAGTACGGCAGGCTGCAATTGAAGAAGATCCTGCTTCCCGTGGTCGCCTTCGACGCGGCGGTGAACTCCTGAAGGTCCACGCCGTTGCACAGGCGATGAATGCGGGTCCTGCCTCCGCGGATCCGCCTGCCGACTGTCGCAGCCTGGCGGCCCGAAGAGCATAGAATGTAGTGAGCCCGCCTGAACAGCGCGCTTTCAAAGAGATCGACACCTCTTCGCAGAAGCGGCCTGAGAATCGGCCTGTGTCTGAGTTTCTCCTCCACGAAGAGCCCCAGGACGGACGGATCGTCCAGAATCACCCTGGCGCCCCATCGCCTGGCCAGCAAGTACGCGGCGAGGAATGGATAGATCTGCTCCGCCTGGACCCACGAGAACCGGCTCTTCGACCGGCGAAAATGCCTGACCATGCAGATGGTCAGACAGAGCACGGACAGCGCCCTCGAGACGATGGGGATCTTCCGTTTGGAAAGCAGGTCGGGCACGGGAATCATGTGGATGCGGATGCCGTCGCGATCCGTGATCGTCATCCGGGCCCGCCCTCCGTACACGGGCGACGCGATCTCGACGCGCCGTCCCCGGGCCGACAGGGCTCGCGCGATCCCTCGCATTCGCGTGTTGAGTCCGTTGTGCGCCGAGGATTCCTCGTACGTGATGAACAGAAGCGATCCGTCAGCCGCGACGTCGGGCTTCTCGACGCTGTCGCTTTGCCTCTTCGCCAGGGTGGCCTTCTCCTGGGCGGACGATGCCTGCACGTTCGAATCCTTGATCATTCAAGACCTCATTGGCCGGGAGGGACCGATCCGAAATCGTCCCGCACCGCCAGAAAATGGAGATATCCCGCGTACCAGGAGATCGTGCAGCGAAGGCGGAATCGGGCGGCCTCGGACAGGAAGGACCCGGCCGACAGGTAGTACGCCGAGGTCGCCGCGAGCCGGCACGCCTTGAGGAACAGGTACGCGGCGAAGACGAATCTGCCCCGGTGAGCAAGCTTTTGGTACCCCTCGGTCACCCCTTTTCCGAAGATGCTCTCGACGAAGTACCGTTTCGTGGCGCGACCCGGCCCCACGATGTGGTTGACGCACAACCGGGGATTGTAAAGAAACCGCAGGCCCTGCTCCTGCATTCTGTGACAGAGGTCGATCTCCTCGCCCCAGATGTTGTTCTCGCCCCGCTTGCCCAGGTTCTCGTCGAAGCCCCCCAGACGACTGAAGATCTCCTTGCGAAACAGCATATTGGCGCCGAACGGAAACTCGTTGCGTTTCAGCCATCGGGCGGTTTCGCCGAAGGAGGTCTGCGCGACGACGTTGGCGTACCGCGGCGCGAACCATCGCGGCGGCGTTCCGTCCGGCCAGGACGCCACGATCTTGCCCCCAACGGCCGCTGCCTGCGGATCTTCGAAAGAACGAAGCGACTCTTCCACGAAGCCGGGGCACGCGACCGCGTCGTCGTCGAGGAAGCAGACGATCCGGCCGGTCGCCTGTGCCACGCCGGCGTTTCGAGCGATGGACAGTCCCAGCCGTTCCTCGTAGAGGTATCGAACGTGCGGAAAGCGACGACTCGCGGCTTCGACGGTCTGCCGGGTGTGATCCGTCGAACCGTTGTCCACCACGAGGACTTCGCACGCGTCCTGCGTCCGGCCCTGCTCGGACACGAGAGCGTCCAGACACAAACGCAGCAGATCGGCCCGGTTCCGCGTGCAGACGATGATGGACAATTCGGCCGCCACTTTCATTCCCTCGTTCTACGTTCCTGCCGGCACGGCCACGGGGATCTCATCCGCCGGCGGTTCTCTGCGGCTGTACCAGTCGTAGTATGCCTCGCAGATTCCGAACGTGATCCACGACAGCCAGTAGATTCCGTTGTATGCCTGCCAGACCTCGGTGACGCTCATGCCCAGACAGGCGATGAACGTCGCCAGGCACGGAAAGATGACCGTCGTCTTGATCCGGCGTTCGATCGGGCTTCTCGCGAAACGGGCCAGGAGAATCAACTGCCGGATGCGAAAGAACAGGTAGAGGATCAACCCGACGAATCCGGTCCCGAACAGCACCTCGAAGTAGTCGCTGTGCGACGCCAGCGAGAAGCCCATCGTCTTCTTGTCGAGGTTTTCGAACCAGGTCCCGCTGCCGGCCCCGATCCAGGGATTGGTCGCCATGAGCTCGTGCACCATGTGCCGCCAGACGTAGACCCGGATGTGGAGGGAACTGGCGGTGAGGTACTCCTGCGAACGGAAATCCCATCGCACGTCGTTGGAAAAATACGTGCTCCAGTCCGTCTTGAAATAACCTCCGAAGGATTTGGCGAAGAAGGGAAAGAACACGAGGGTGACGACGAACAGGACGATCAACATGATCGGCAGGAGTCTCTTGACGTCCGTGAGCAGCGCGTAGACCATCATGGCGACCACGAAGGCGCCCAATCCGATTCGAGTGGAGGAGTAGACGAGGTTCATCAGGCCCGCGGCGAAGAGCCCCGCGAAGAACGTTCTCTTCCACCACCCGATCCTGGTGAACGCCAGTTGGCCGAAGATGTACGGGAGCAGGAAGGCCATGTACATGGAGTAGGACATGCCGTTCTTGAACGTTCCCTTGATCCTCAACTCGCGGGAGATGGCGAAGTGGTTTTCGACGGCGATCTCGTACAGACCGACCGCGATCGGGACGACGCTGATCATCACGAGAAGCAGGACCAATCTGTCGATCTGCCGCTTCTCCGTGAGGAATTGGGTGATCATCAGATAGACGCAGTAGCCGGCGGTGATTCGCACGACGCTCCGGACCGTCATGAGGGGATCGAGCGAAACCAGCAGGGACAGCCCGACCCCCACGAGGTACAAGGCGAACGACGGCGTGAGACGCGATTCGAACGGCCGCATGCGGTCCGTCGCCACATAGAATACGATGGCGACCGCGAGGCAGAGATTGACGACGCCGCCGAAGTTCACCAGCTCTCTGCCGCCGGCCGTGATCCCGACGGATTGCAGGACCCTCTCGCCGAAGACGGTGAGAACCACCAGGCCGGGGATCAGCGCCGCCGGACGCAGGATGATGACGCAGAACAGACCCATGAACACCAGGAAGCCGAAGGCCATCAGGATGTTCATGGTGAGCAGATAGCCGGTCACGAGGGCGCCCGTCAGGGCCGCCAGAATGGGCAACAGCGGAGTCCTCGTCCGTTCGACCGCATTGCTCCGCATCACATCAAGATCGAGCATGTTCGCCGTCCATCAGGAATGATTCGAGTTGGCGCGTCAGCGAGCCGATCTCGAAATCCGCCACCCGACCGATGCCCGGCAATCCCCCGGCGCAGGCATGGTCGTGCACGATCGTCCGCAGGGTTTCGACGATGCTCTCCACGCTGTGGACGCTGAGGTATCCGAGCTTGCGGCGGACGATGAAGTCCCGGAGGATCTGGTCGTCGGTGATGGCCCAGACCGGGCGAGCGGCGCCGATGTACTCGAAGAGTTTGCCGGGCAGCGCGTAGCTGCTTCCGGCCGTGTGGGTGATGATCAGATTGACTCCGCTGCCCGCGTACTCGCGGATGATCTGCTCGTGAGAGACAACGCCGTGATAGAGCACGGCTTCCTGGAGGCCGTATTCGGCGATCTTCGCCTGAAGGGGATAGCTTCCCGCATCGCCCCAGATGTGAATCCGCACTGTAGGTTCCCGCCCCGCGGTCTGCTTGAACTGCGCCAGAGCCTGGAACAGCAGCTCGGGATTTCGCGACGCATAGAACGATCCGAAATAGCCGATGTCCAGCGAGTCAGAACGGGCCGGAGTCTCCAATGAAGGGCCGTACTCTTCCGGATCGTATCCGTTCGTGATGACGACGCCGTCCCGGATGCTCGACAGCCTCGGATAATACCCGGCGTACCGCCTCTTGATCTCGTCCGTCAGGAAGATGAAACGGTCGACCCGGCGAATGAGCAGCGATTCCTTGAACACCTCGAGGCGTCTTCGAATCGAGTTGAATTCGAACAGTTCCGGCCGGGCGTAGATGTCGCGGATCTCGAGCACCAGCTCGACGTTCGCCGGACGCACCCGTCTGAGAATCGCCCCGACGTAGAGCGAATCCAGAGTCGGTATGCTCGCCAGGACGATCGTCTTGGCGCCGTGGTTGCAGCCGCGCGCCAGTTGTCTGGCGTGTCTCCTGGCGTGTCCCAGGACGGAGAACTCCCGGATTGCCTTGGTCACTGCACCGGCGGAATCCTCGCAATAGGGCAGCTTGATCGACGACCACTCGAAATCGAACGGCCCTCCGGCAAGGCCCTTTCGGAACCTCTTCCACCGGACCGAGGCCATCTTCGTCTCATCCGGACCGAACCCCAGCAACAGCAGCAGCTTCCTGCGATTCACGACGCCTCCTCCGCGTGGGACTCCCGCACGACCGGCGACCGCCGGTACCCACGGATGGCATGACTGGCCCTACGCATCGTCTGTCTGACCATCTGAAGCTCCTGCGGCGAGAACTCGCGCAGGGCAAGCAGGATCAGGCCGTAAGCGACACTGCCTGCGAAGGCGCAAATCAGGAGAACGACGATCGGCGCCAGCCCGATCGCGTGCTCGACCACGCGTACGAGGACCGCCATCACGCCCGACGCCACGATCACGTTGAACAGGGACCTCCATGGAAACTCCCAGACGAACACGCGTCGCGAGAACCATCGGGTCAGCAGCAGCAGCACGGCGTACGAGGTCGGCGTCGTGATCGCCGCCGCGAAGTAGCCGTACCGGGGAACGAACAAGAAATTGAGCGCGACGTTCACCAGGCCGGCGGTGATCGTCGAGGCCGTGATGAGGCCGGTCTTCTTGCAGAAGAGCAGTCCCGACTGGTACCGTTGCTCGAGTCCCATGAGCAGCACGCCCAGGAGAACGAACGGCATGATCCGGTATCCGCCTTCATATCCGGTCCCGGCCATGATGCCGACCACCAGCTTCGACAGCACGCTCAACCCGACCACCAGCGGAACGCACGTCATCAGATACAGGCGTGTCACCTCGGCGACGAATCGCCGGCTCTCCTGCTCGCCGCGATTCTCCCAGACCCTCACGCCGATAGGTCCCGAGGCCATGACAAACAGCGTCACCAACAGCATGAGACTCCTGTCGGCGATGTTGTAGCTCAGGGAGTAGACGCCCACGTCGCCGCTGCCGCGGAACAGGCCGATGATGTACCGGTCGGACAATGACAGGATCCATGCCGCCAGGTTGCTCATGACCAACGGCACTCCATAGGCCAGTGAGGCCCTGACCATCTGCCAATCGATCCCGCCGAGGAGCCGAAGGCGTTCGTCTGTGCCGATCGCCTTTCTCCAGAGCAAGGGAAGGACCAGAACGATGCTCGCAGCAGCGCCCAGGAGCAATCCCTGGATCGAGCGATCCCAGAGAAAGATCAAAGCCATTCCCAGGCCGAAACCGGCCACGCTCTGCCACACGGCGAACGCGCTGTAGTGGCCGACCAGGCGCCTGGCGCGCAGAAACCACTGCAACAGGTTGAATGCGCACGTCAGCGTGAACAGCACTCCGCCGATCGTCATGAGCCGCCACAAGCCGGGGGACAATCCATCCCGCACGATCCAGAGAGACGCATAGTAGACCACGATCGAACCGGCCAGAGAGATCATGGCGAGCTGAAGCACCGTGCCCTTGAACGCGGCCAGCCGGCCTTCCCGCTCGTACGCCGGGTAGTAGCGAATCACCGAAGTCGGCAGCCAGCCGAACAACAGGCTCAGAACCATGACGCTCGCCGTCGCCAGGCTGTAATTGCCGTACTCGGCCGGCGGGAAGATACGGGTCACGAGCGGGATGCTCGCGAGTCCCACCAGGCCCGGCACAATCTGGGCGGGCAGGTATTTCGCCATGTCCTTCATCAGTCCGTTACTCATGCAGCCTCACCCGCCTCCTCAGCAGTCCGAGATAGCACTTGATGGTGAAACCGGACACGAGCCACCGCGAGAACTGCATGAAATGCCTCAATCCATATCTGCGAATGCGTCGGGCCCAGGCTTCCAGATGGCCGCCGAGATAGATCGGCGCCACCTGCTCGAACCACCATCGCTCCGTGATCCGGCCCTCCCGGATCGGGGCGGAGACGTCTTCAACGGTGCGCTTCATCTCTCTCCTGTCCCTGCCCCGGGCGAGGCGAGGCACATTCTCATCGTCCAGCCGAACGGGGATCAGCTTGTACCGCTCGATGCCGCGTTCGCTGAGTTGCACGTGCAGCATGCAGGACTGTCGGGTTCCATCGCCTCGGAGCGGATTGATGTGGAAGCTGCCCAGGGAGTACAGGATCAGCGACGATCCGATTCTCTCGAACCCCTGCACCACGTGCGGATGGTGGCCGAGCACCAGGTGGGTCCCCTCGGCGACCAGTTCCCTCGCCAGAGCCACCTGCGAAGGCGACGGATAGCGCACGTACTCGATGCCCCAGTGCAGCGAGACAATCAGCACATCGCAGCAGGTTCTCAGACGCCGCACCTGATCGAGAATCGTGCCGCGGTGGATGCAGTTGACGAAGACGCCGTCCTGAACGTGGCAGGCGTCGGCCTCCCCATAGGCGAGGAACCCCACCTTCAGGCCCCGGACCTCGATGATCCGGTGCCCTCCCGCCGCGGCTTCGTCTCCGGCTCCAACGAACGGGATGCCCTGTGCCCGAAGGGCGGAACAAGTCTGGGCCAGTCCCACGGCGCCAAAATCCAGGATGTGGTTGTTGGCCAGGCTCAGAATGTTGAAGCCCGCCTGCCGCAGGTACCCCGCGCGAGCAGGATGAGCGTGCAAGGTGATTTCCTTCTCGGCGGGAACTCCCCGGTCGCAGAACACGCACTCCAGGTTGCCGAACACGATGTCGCCCGTTCGGAGGTATCGAGCCACGTATTCGAAAGGCACATGGTCCGTCGAGCACGTGAGAGAAATGTCCCCGACAGCGATTAGATCCACAGTCTTCATCCGCAAGGTCACCTCAACGCGAAGTACGCGAATTCATGGACAGATCGATTGGGGCCGGTTCACAGATCCGTGCTCCCGTCGAAGCACCGGATCTCACGAGGCAGATGCGAGACGACGAACCGGAATTTGCCCTGGCCCGCGCACTCCTCCGGAGGGATCATCTCGTCGCGAATGGTCACGCCCGGCCCCAGGATGTGCTGGAGGCCGGCATGCGCTTCGGCCAGTTCGGTCTCGAATTGTCTCGTGACCTGCATGCCCACGGGAGCCGTGCGGAGGATCACGCGGTCAAACGCCTCCTGCACGATCTGGACGCGGCCGATGGCCCGCCTGTGCTTGAAGGGAAACGTCAGGACGCACGCTCCGAAGGACGCGCCGTCCGGCGCGACCACAAAGTCCTGGAGGCGGCCCTCCACGTCCGGCAGCACCGGGAAGTAGCTTCTGCCGCACTTCGGACAGCCGGAGCTGATCGGCAGCGTGGCCACGTCGTTCGTCTTGTACCGGATGAACGGGTGCGCGTGGTTCAGGAAGCCGGTGCCCGTGATTTCTCCCGTTTTCGGGTCGACTTCGGTGATTCCGTACTGAGGCGTGCAATGGTACGCGTGGCTCAGCTCGCATTCCCCGCCGATCACGGTGTGTTCCGCCAGGCCGTAGAAACTGCACGAACGGCAACCGAACACCTCTTCCGCCAGGGCCCTCTGCCAGGGGTATAGGGTCTCCGACGCGAAGAGAATCGCCGTGAGCCTGAGGTCCACGCGGACTCCATACTTCTTCACCAGCGAGGCCAGGTGGGTCAACGCGCTGGGATAGCCGTAGAGAAAGCGAATGTCAAAGGAGCGAATCGTGTCGAGATAGAATCGCACGGTCTGCTCATCCCTGACCACGGGCGACAATCTCAGCACGCGAATCACCGGGTCCCATTCGCAGGGCTTGGGGCCCACGATCCGCTGTCCGCGAACCTCCGCCCGGGCGTCGCCCGGCCGATAGCCGAACGGACTCCACTGATGAAAGGCGAACGCCCACTCCCGCTCGAGTTCGTCATGGTCGACGGGGAACTGGAGCGGCTGGCCCGATGTGCCCGTGGTGTAGCGGTATTCGAGGCGCTCCACCTTTCGGTTGCGCGCCAGAAACGCCTGGGGTTCTTTGCGGATCTGCTCCTTGCGGAGATACGGCAGCCGCTGAAGATCCGAGAGCGATTGAATCTGCGAAGGCTCGATGCCCCGCTCCTCGAACACCCTGCGGTAATACGGCACGTTCTCGTAGCAATGCGCAAGCAGCCGCTCCAGCTCGCGCATCTGATATTCCTGGAGCCTCGTCGTGTCCCACCACTGGGACTCCTGCAGAAAATTGTAGGTGTCCCAAAACGCCCGACCCAGGCGCAGCCGGGGGGGGATCGCCCCATAGACGGCCTTGAGCGAGTCTTTCACCGGCTTGGGAAGCCTCTTCGCAATGGCGCGGATTCTTGTCATGTGGCCTCGGCGCATAAATCGTTGGTCTTCAGCACAACAGAAGGATCGGTCGCCCGCTCCCCGTGCGGCCTCGGCGGCGCGACAATGCCCGCGTTTCGCCTGGAGAATACGGTCTTGACCGTGACGTGCGTCAGGTCCGGAACAGGGATGAAGAGACACTCGGCCTTCACGGCGGCTCCATATTCCGGAGAGTATTTGTAGGTTCCGGTTTCCAGCGCAGCATTCCCGCTCTCGATGCGCAAGATCGGGGTGCCCCCGTCGTTTCCCAGGACGTCGCGTCCGTGGATTGTCGTGCCCGGCGACAAATGAAACGCAATTCTCCCCTCGGCGGGACGTTCGCTGGAAATATGGTCCTCAACGCTCCACGAACCCGATGTCTTGTCCACACGAACCATTCGTTCGTGCAAGATTCCCTCGTACTCTATCGCCCCTGTGAAGCCGGCCCACTCCTCTTTCTCGGCGAGTTCCGCCCGCCGGATGCGAACGCGGTCCGGCAATCGGAACAAGTCCGCCGGCAGTTCCGCCTGTTCGCATCGAGCGACAACCAGGGTGTTGTGGCTCTCGGTGGAACGGAACCGATTCCGCGAATCGGGGTCCGAGGTGTAGCGGCACGTTCCGGGATCGACGATCACGTCCCGTCCATCCACCGACAATTCGATGCTCAACTTGTCGTTGTGGGCGTGGCCTCCCCGCCCGTGGGCGCCGTTGGGCCCGCAGGACACCAGGCAATAGTCGGGGTGTCGCCGGATCACGAACCAGCCCGCGTGGGAAAACGCCTTGCTCGCAACCATCGACAGGGGCCGCCCGGGCAGGCGATTCCACGCCTCGCAGCCCGATCGTCCGAAGACCCACAGCACGTCTTCGGCCAGCCCGAACTCCGGGATCTTCAACTGTGGATCGTCGAAGTACACGGCTCCCAGGGACAGCAGATATCGCATGTCCAGCACGTCCCCGCCGCCGAAGATGAGAAAGCGTCCGGAGTCGTTGTCCCCGATCTGAGGCATTCGCCCGCTGGGCTTCAGGAGATGCGCGACCGCAACGAACATCGCATGCAACTTCGCCACGTAGGCACAGCCCAGCGTTCTCTCGGCGACTTCCCGGCCTCGACCGCCGTCGGTCCCGCATTCCTCAGCCCCAACCAGCACGGCTGCGAAGAAGAACAGCTCCAGGGCCAGGCGATGGTAGCAGGTGGACGCCTCGAAATGGCATCCGTCGGCGTACACCTGGACATCCATCTGCCGGGCCAGCTCGCGGATACAGAATCGCCGCCATCGGCGGCTCTCGCGAAAGAAGGGACAACAAATCGCGATGAAGAGCAGCCCGACGAGATCGGCGAGATAGTGATTGGCCGGACCCTCGTCGCCGCGTTCCAGATGGCTGCGGATGAACCGGCCGTGCTCGTGAAGGCTCGTGTAGAACCGACGAAGGAACTCCGGGTCGAGACCTCCATCCGCAAGGAAGCACTCCGCCCAGACCAGCCAGTTGGCGGCCCGAATGGCGGCGTCCATCGTGCACGCCCAGTTCACTCCGAAACCCACCGGGTTGGACGCGATCCAGTCGTCGATCTGGTTGTCGATCTCTTCCCGATATTTCGCTCGGACGGTGAGAACGTACGCCTGCCCCAGCCTGTTGAGGTGCTGAAATCGCGACAGTTCCCAGGGCGTCTTGACATCCACGCCTCGAATGTGGCCGTATCGGATGTCGCGATAGAACGTGCCGGGCGCCCATCGATATCCGCTCAGGAAGTCGCGGTGCCAGTCCAGGGGACAATAGCGAAACCCGCCGGTCCCCAGCCGCATGGGACCACTCCCGAGCAGGTCGAACAGATGGTCGCAGATCAGATCGGCCTCGAAGACCCGAGCCTCCGCAGAATCGGGAAAGAAGCTCTTGTACGCCTCGGCCGCCTCCTGACCGCAGCCGCGCCATGGACGCCGCTTGCGCACGAAGGGTCCCGGATCGGGCCGTCTCCCGCGAATCGCGCGGTAATGGAGACGCTCCCCGTGCGTCAGGCACTTTCGCGCCACCCGGGAACAGAACCGCTGCATGGCGCCGGCAAGAGGAATCACGTGTGTCCCCTCTCCTGGGGCAGGCAGGGACTCTGCGGACCGGGCATCGTCATCGGCTGAATGCTGGTCTTGGGCGTTCTTTCCTGATTCAGGTACAACAGAAACACGTTGCTCCCGGCGGCCGCCACCGCGATGTCCAGGTCGCCGTCTCCGTCGATGTCCCCCAGCTTGACGCTGTGACACCATCGCAGGTACACGTGCGATTGATCCACCACGTGTTCCCGCCACCCGCAGCAGAACGTCTCGCCCGGGTTTTCATACCAGACGATCGCATCCTGTTTTTCGTCCGCGACGATGATGTCCGGCTGGCCGTCCAGATTGATGTCCCCCACGTCGATCTCGCGGAGGTCGCGGCCCTTCCCCCGGCTGCTTTCGTTCACGCACCAGGTCTCCCACGGCCCGCAGACGGGGCCCGGATAGGGGTTCCTCATCACAAGCACGTCGCCCTGGTGGCCGCCGGCGACGATGTCGAGGTCTCCATCCACGTCCACGTCTCTGACGAGAAAGATGCTGACGCCGCGACCGGGAACGCAACGACCGATGTCGAATCGCCGCCAGTTGCCTGGGATCTTCGGATCGCCCGAATGCTTGTAGAGGCACATCCTTCCCCCCCTCCCGTCCCAGTCGTCGCTCGACGCCAGGATCTCGGTTTGGCCGTCCTTGTCGACGTCCACGGCCCTCGCGTAGAAGCAGCGAATACAGTTGGCGTCCACGATGGTCGCCCGCCAGGGTCCTTCGGCGCGTCGGTTCTCCAGCCAGCCGAGGCTGTTGTCCGTCTTCGTGGCGAAGACGATGTCGTTGTCGGCGTCCCCATCGATGTCGCCGATCTCGACGTGATAGGTCCTGTGGGAGTCGTTCTCGTACGCCACGTGTTTCTTCCA
>JBDKUU010000930.1:0-3815 GCA_039679525.1 Phycisphaerales bacterium
AAGCCCGAAAGGCGAAAAACGCATCCCGGGACCTTGCCAGAACAGTGGGATCGTCCAGACCGCCAGACCTGGCTCAGCCGGCATCATGTTGCCGGCCAAATCGGAAGACTTCCCTCCACACGCCCGCCGCAGGCGTGTCCGGTCCGTCGGAGATGTGTAGAACAACGAGGGCAGCGCCCCAAGAAGCATCGAAGTACGTCAAGAACCGAATGAGACTCAGCAAGGACCGCCGCCGTTGTCTCCTGCCTAATAAAAGATGCCTCTGGTCGCGTGTATGTTTCGCAAAAACCTAAAACAGTGAAGATGGACTCGCGCGGAGACGCTGGGACGCGGGGAAGAGAAGGTAGGAACGTAGGAAGGAAAGAAGGTAAGAATCTCTTGCGGGCCCGGCATTCCGCGTTTTCGCACGTCTCTGTTTCCTCGTTCTCCCTCTGCTGTCGGAATAATGAGGCGTGAAGACTCCGTAGCGCGGAGTCCGTCAAGTGCCGGGACGGGATTACCCGTGGGCCAGCGGGCTCTCGACGAAATGGAACTCCTCGACGCTTTCCACCTGCATCAGGATGTCTCGCTCGACCTGGGGGAAATGCGCCTGATCTTCGATCTCCGTCAGTCCGTCGAGCATAGCCGTGTCGTAGGAGCGGATCGTATGGCCGGTCAGTTGGTAGCCCGCTCCATGTTCGTCCCAGAACAGCAGGGTCATGCGGCTGCGGCCGCCGGGGTCTTCCTGCGGCGGGACTTCGATCCAGGCTTCGATTCGCAGGCTTCTCTCGCCCGCTGGAGTACAGCTTTCCACGGGCGTCAGCAGGGGGGTGCCCGTCTCGTCGACCGTGGCCAGCAGAATGTGCCTGGCTCGATCGAGCATCCGCATCGCTGATTCCAGCCTGTCCGGCGACCCCTGCACGGCGTTCCCTCGCTGATCCCAAGCGTCATTGAACATCGCGAATCGAAAGCCGATTCTCTTCGGAGAGACTCCCGCGGCACATGGGGATTGTCCTGAAAGGGCAGTGCTCAATCGCTCACGATCCGCAGACGAGGTCCGCGAATCCGCTGCGTGCGAACGTCCCTATCGATGCACGACCGGGTTGATCCGTCGAAGCGTGTGCTGGGCGATGGCCCGACTGATCCAGCCGGTCAAGCCGCACTGATAGGCGTATTCGCCGGGGTCGCGGAGTTCGTCGAGCTCGAAGGGGCCGGCGGCTCCGATCACTCGGCCGAAGGTGTCGCTCTCCACCGCGTACACCTGGCCGTTTGCATGTTGCCAAAAGGTCTTCATAAGCACCTCAAAGCAAAGTATACGATACTCGGAGACGCGGAGAGACGCCTTTGTCCCAAATCTTGCCGGCGGCGGGGAACAGCATGTATTATCGGCGCATCTATTGCATGTGTGGGCCTTCTACTCGAAGTTCTTAAGGAGCGTTGGTCATGGGCGAGGGCGAGAACCAGGCGAATGAGTCATGTGACCAGACGAGACGACGACCTTTCTCACCGAAGAAATGGCATGTGCTCGTTATCGCGGCGATTGTCGTCGTGACGCTTGTGGCGGTGATTCCCATGCGGATATGTCGCGACCGTGTCTTCATCTGCGAGAACACCGGCTCCCAGAAGGGCTATCGCCAATGGTGTGTCGGTTTGCAGTCCGGAAGATGGCATCGGGAGAGCCATCTGGAGCGTTTCATGCGTCTCCAGCATCCGTCCGAACTGACGTATCGCTGGACTTTCCTGTCCGGAGTCGGCAGAAACCTCCTGGGGCGGCACAGTTTGCACGAGTGCGGAGAGCCTCGTCTCCATGTGGCCATGAGGCTCGATTGGTTCGACGGCTACGTGGACGGGCTGGACGATGCGGCCAAGCTGGACCTGTACCACGTGCTCTCCTCGTGCGACCGCGATGCGATCATGGCCGAAGAGAAGAAAATCGAGGATGCTCTGGTCAAGAGCTGGGTTGCGAAATAGGACTGGGCCGGGTCCATGACCGTTTCTGCGACAGCCCGGCCGGATGGACTTGCGGGGCAAAAGAAGAGACGGACAGATCCGGAGTCCGCCGGCCCGCCGCTGTACGCCGGGCCGGCGGGCATTTTTCGCCTTTAGCCAATGGCACGCGTCTGGTAGAGAACAACCGACGCCGGCCCCCCTCAGAGGTGCTGTGCAGCATCGTTTTCATGCCGGCGGCTCAAATCGCAAAATACCGGGGTGTCAGGGGCAGCGCCCTCGTTGTTCTACACATCTCCGGCGGACCGGACACGCCCGCGACGGGCGTGTGAGGGAGATTGTCCGCTTTGACCAGTAGCATGATGCCGGCAGGGCCGGGTTCCGCGGTCAGGACGATCCCGCTGTTCCGGCAGGATTCCGGGATGCGTTTTTCGCTTTTCGGGCTTCCAGCAGGAAGGCTTCGCCGCCACGAGGGCCCGTCCGCGGGTCCGGCCGAAACCGGGTCGGACATTCGCGGGCGACGCCAAGACTGTGGAACCGCTGGATCGCGTGCGGGCCGCTGGGCTGCGAGCTTCTGCTGGAAGCCTCCAAGGCGGTAAACGCCCCCCCGGCGTGCAAGCCGACATCCGAGGAGCGAAATGGAAAAGGGGACAGAAAGGGGGACATTCTGCTTTTCGACCGACCACCACGCGTCACTCGAATCGAGCAGAGACCGGTGACCAAAAAGCAGAATGTCCCCTTTTCTTCTTTTAGAGGAGAACAACCGATGCCCGCCCGCTCAAGGGCGACGCGCAGCATCGTCCTCATGCTGCTGGCCCAAAGCGCAAAATGCCGGGGTGTCAGGGGCAGCGCCCCTGGGAGTCTTCGTGGTATGTCGCCACTCCGTTCTGCTGGGTATCGTTCCAGTCATGGAGACCGGGCTCTTCGTAGGACGAGCGTCCTCGCTCGTCTTGAGAAGGTCGGGCGAGGACGCCCAACCTACGAAGAAGCACTCGCCCAGAGGTTCACAAAGTTGGGATGGCCGGCGCACGGTGGGTTTTCAACCCACACGTCAAGAGCCGAGGAGATCGAGGAGTCCCAAGAGAATCTGCGGGACTGTTCGGGCTTCGCTGGCCTCCCATGCAGATCTTACGAGAATCCCGCTCGCACAGGTTTGCATCGAAGGCCGCTCGTCGTCGACGGCCGGTCCCTTTCAGGAGAGAGAGGAAGGGCGGACTGATCCGGAATCCGCCGCCCGGCCCTCCGGGCCGCTACGCGTCCGCACGGCGGGAGTTTTGCGTATTGGAGCCACCGGCGCACGCCCCGGAGGGGAACGTTTCGCTCCCATACCGTGCTGGAGGCCCAAAGCGATAAACTCGCCGGCAGGCCCGCTCTTGTCGCGGAGGGACGCTGCTCGCCCGGGGGCATCTATTGAACTCCTCGACACAAGAACCTCGCCCGTTTGGCTGGGTGTCTTCGATCCGCCGGAAGAACTGGGCGTTTGCAGGCTTGGGGTGCGTCGGAAGAAGCTGGATTTGCGGAGTGGCCGGGGGTATCATAGCCGGTGAATGTGCAGCTTGGCCGCGAGAGCGGATTCGAGTGAATCGTGATTGTCTGGAGGTGCGAGTATGCGGCGAATGGCGATTCTTGTCATTCTGGGGCTGGCTGCTTCGGCTGTGACGGCAGACGTCGGCGACGAGCTGGCGGCGCCGGTCCGGATCGAGGCGGGCGGCAAGGCGATCGACACCGAAGTCGGCCACGCGGCCCCGTTCGTCTGCGATTTCGACGGCGACGGGGTTCGGGACCTGCTCGTCGGCCAGTTCGGCAACGGGCAACTGTGGATCTTTCACAACGAGGGCACCAACGCCCAGCCCAAGCTCGCGGCCGGCGTGAAATTCAAGGAAGGGGGC
>JBDKUU010000931.1:0-6239 GCA_039679525.1 Phycisphaerales bacterium
TTTGCGCGAAGGGTCGGCCAACCCGCAAAGTCCTCGAATCTGCTGGAAAGAAGCCCTGATCGTGGCGGGCGATCCGGCCCGCATGAGCCTTTCACCGCAATGTTCCCGGGGTTTTGCGAGGATTCACGCCGGTGGTTTATGGGACGATCCGCCCGTGGTTTGAACCGGTTTCGCAAGCTGGTGATTGCACGAAGGAGAAAGCTGGGGTATCGTGTCGGGACTGTCCGGGGGCCCGCCGGCCCTCTCTCCGAGAGTATTATCAGACTGGCCGCGTGCGTATAGGAGACGCCACATGAGAATGAAGCCCATCGGGGTCGTCGCAACCATCGTTCTGAGCACGCTGGCCGGAAACGTCATCGGCCGGATCGACACGAGCGGGCGGGACTTGACGCTCTGGTATACCCAGCCCGCCAAGGAATGGACCCAAGCCCTGCCCATCGGCAACGGCCGGCTCGGCGCGATGGTCTTCGGAAAGGTATCCGACGAGCGGCTCCAGCTCAACGAAGACACCCTCTGGGACGGCTACCCCCGGGACACGACCAATCCGCAGGCGCTGGAAGCCCTGCCGGAGGTGCGGCGGCTCCTGTTCGAAGGCAAGAACGCCGAGGCGACCAAGCTGGCCGGCGAAAAGATGATGGGCCGGCCCCAAGGCGTGGAATCCTACCAATCCCTGGGCGATCTGCACATCGACTCGCCCGCCGCCGGGACGGTCGCCGACTATCGCAGGAGCCTCGACCTCGACGCCGGGATCGCCGCAACGACCTGGACGGCCGATGGCGTTCGGTTCACCCGCGAAGTCTTCGCATCCGCTCCCGACAACGTGATCGCGATCCATATCACGGCCGACAAGCCCGCCGCCATCACGTGCGCCGTGGCGCTCAGCCGTCAGCAGGACGCCAATTGCGTCAGCGAGGGCGACGACGGCATCGCTCTTCGCGGCCAGGTCAAACGCGTGGACCGCGACGGCAAGAACGTCGGCATGAAGTTCGAAGCCCGCGTGCAGGCCAAAGCCAAGGGCGGCTCCGTCGGCAGCCGCGACGGCAAGCTCCTCGTCGAGAAAGCGGATGAGCTGCTTCTCCTTGTCGCCGGCGCGACGAGCTACCGCGGCGGCGAGCCAGCCGAACTGTGCGCGGCCCATCTGCAAGCGGCCCGGGATTCGTACGAGCAACTGCGCGACCGGCACGTGGCCGATCACCAAAGGCTCTTTCGCCGGGTCTCCCTGGACTTGGGGCACACCGCAAACGCCGAGAAGCCCACGGACCAGCGTCTGGCCGCGGTCGCTCAAGGCCAGGCCGACCCCGGCCTCGCGGCCCTGTATTTCCAGTTCGGCCGCTATCTCCTGATCAGTTGCTCCCGGCCGGGCGATATGCCCGCCAATCTCCAGGGGCTCTGGTGCGAGCAGATGAAGGCCCCCTGGAACGCCGACTACCACACGAACATCAACCTGCAAATGAATTACTGGCCCGCGGAAGTCGCCAATCTGGGCGAGTGCCACCTGCCGCTCTTCGACTACATGAAGGACTGCCTTGTCGAGTCGGGCAATCGGACCGCCAGGGTCCACTATGGTTGCGACGGCTGGGTCGTCCACCATCTCTCGGACGTCTGGGGCTTCACCACGCCCGCCGACGGCGTCTGGGGCATCTGGCTCATGGGCGGAGCCTGGCTGGCCCAGCATCCGTACGAGCACTACCTGTTCACGCAGGACAAGACCTTCCTCCGCGAGAGCGGCTATCCGCTGATGAAAGGGGCCGCCGAGTTCATGCTCGACTACCTCGTCGAAGCCCCGGCCGGAACGCCCGTCGCGGGCAAGCTCGTGACCTGCCCCTCGCACTCACCGGAGAACCAGTTCCGCAAAGCCGACGGCTCGACCTCCATGTTCACTTACGGGGCCACGATGGACCTGGAGATTCTCCATGACCTGGTCACCAACTGCATCGAGGCCGCGACGATTCTGGACGCGGACCCCGAGTTCCGCCAGCGATGCGACGCGGCTTTGAGGAATCTGGCCCCGCTGCAAATCAGCGCCAAGACCGGCCGGCTCCAGGAGTGGATCGAGGATTACGACGAGCCCGAGCCGGGCCACCGCCACATGTCGCACCTGTTCGGACTCCACCCGGGCCGGCAGATTACCCTCAGCAATACACCCGATCTGGCCCAAGCCGCCCGCAAATCGCTCGAATACCGCCTCTCGCACGGCGGCGGCCATACCGGCTGGAGCCGCGCCTGGATCATCAATTTCTGGGCCCGCCTGCAGGAGCCCGAGAAGGCGTATGAAAACGTGGTCAAGCTGCTGGAGAAATCGACGCTGCCGAACCTGTTCGACAATCACCCGCCGTTCCAGATCGACGGCAATTTCGGCGGCACGGCCGGCATCGCCGAGATGCTCCTGCAAAGCCAGGCAGGCGAGATCCACCTGCTGCCCGCCCTGCCGGCGGCTTGGCCGCAGGGCTCCGTCACAGGTCTGTGCGCCCGCGGCGGATTCGAGGTCGATGTCTACTGGAGCCAGGGCAAGCTCGACAAGGGCATCGTGCACTCCAAGGCCGGCGGCGTTTGCCGCCTGCGGACCGCGACGCCCGTTCGCGTGAACTTGGCCGGCATGCCGGTCAACACGAGCGGCTCCTCGACAGAGGTGGTCTTCCCGACCCAGCCGGGCCGAACTTACGTGATCGAAACACAGACTCGTTGAACCCGAGGCCATCTCCGGCGATAGACCTACAACAGATTGAAGGGCGAAAGACGATGGCGATAGAGCTGGGCCTCGGATTGGTCTGGTACGCGGTGTTCGTGATCTCGACGACGTTTCACGAGGCCGCTCATGGCTTCGTGGCGTGGAAGCTGGGCGATCCCACGGCTCGCAACGCCGGCCTGGTGACGCTCGATCCGATTCCGCATATGCACAGATCGCCGATCGGGATGATCGCAGTTCCGATCGCCGCGTTCCTCATGGCCGGAGGCGGCTGGATGATCGGCTGGGCCAGCACACCCTACGATCCGTACTGGGCCCACGCCAACCGCAAGAAGGCGGCCTGGATGGCCCTGGCCGGCCCGGGCGCCAACCTCGCGCTGATCCTGCTGGCGGCGGCGATCATCCGCATCGGCATGCTCCTCGGCGTGTTCGCGGCGCCTCTGGAATCCACGTGGACCCAGGTCACTGTCGCCCAATCGCCGGGCCTGATCAGCAGCGCGGCAATCGTGGTCAGCGTACTGTTCTCTCTCAACCTGATTCTGTTGATCTTCAATCTGCTGCCTCTGCCTCCGCTTGACGGCGCCGAGATCGTCATGCTGTTTCTCGGGGAGGGTGCGGCGGACCGCTACCGGGAGTTCATGGCCCAGCCAGCGGCCGGCCTTATCGGCCTGGTCGTCGCCTGGAACGTCATCGACGTCCTCCTCGGACCCGCCCAGGCCCTGGCCCTGAACCTCCTCTACCCCGGCGCCGGATACGGATACTGACCCACATCCCTATTGATAAAGCATCTGCCGGCCACTATTCTACTGGGGCCAAAGGGGATCGCGTCGCGTCGCCCTTTCGGAGGATGAGAAATGCAGACGCGACAACAGGGCAAAAGAGAAATCGAAAAGCCGCTCGCCCGGCGAGAGAAGTAGCTCGCAGGTGGAGCGGCGTGAGTCCTATTCGTCCTATGGGTCCTATCAGTCCTATAGGACGAATGGGACGAATAAGACCTATAGGACAATCCTCGCACGGCGCGAGATCCGCAGGGTAAAGGGAATCGAATGCCTCAAGAACAAAGCGTCTACACCAGCCCGCTCGTGGAGCGAAACGCCTCGCGAGAGATGGCGGAGCTCTTCGGATCTCAGAAGAAATTCAGCACCTGGCGGCGGCTCTGGCTGGAGCTGGCCAAGGCCGAGAAGAACCTGGGCCTGGACATCAAACAGAACCAGATCGACGAGATGGCCGCCCACCTCGACGACATCGACTTCGATAAGGCCGCGGCCTACGAGAGGCAGTTCCGCCACGACGTGATGGCGCATGTCTACGCGTTCGGGGACGTCGCGCCGAAGGCCGCTCCGATCATCCACCTGGGAGCGACGAGCTGCTACGTCGGCGACAACGCGGATCTGATCATCATGCGGGACGCCCTGCGGCTCATCGCCGGCAAGCTGGCCGCCGTGATCGACCTGCTGGCGAAGTTCGCCGAGGAGTACCGCGACATGCCCACGCTGGGCTTCACACACTTTCAGCCGGCCCAGCTCGTCACCGTGGGCAAGCGCGCGACCCTCTGGTGCCAGGAGTTCGCGATGGACCTCGACGAGGTCGAGCACCGCATTGAGACGATGCCCTTCCGCGGCGTCAAAGGCACCACCGGCACGCAGGCCTCGTTCATGGAGCTCTTCGAGGGCAAGCATGCCAAGATCAAGCAGCTCGACAAGGACGTGACCGCGGCGTTCGGCTTCAAGAAAGCCTCCCCCGTCACCGGCCAGACCTATCCGCGGAAGATCGACACGCTGATCGTCAACACGCTGGCCCTGGTCGCCCAGTCGGCGCACAAGACCTGCAACGACCTTCGCCTCCTGGCCCACCTCAAGGAGATGGAGGAGCCGTTCGAGAAGTCGCAAATCGGCTCGTCCGCGATGGCGTACAAGCGAAATCCCATGCGTTGCGAGCGGGTGACGGCGCTCGCCCGGCTGGTCCTGAGCCTGGCCACCAGCCCCGCGATGACCGCGTCCGAACAGTGGTTCGAGCGAACGCTCGACGACTCCGCAAACAAACGCGTCGCCATTCCCGAAGCCTTCCTGGCGGTCGACGGCATCCTGCAGATCCTGCTGAACGTCTTCGACGGCCTGGTCGTCTACCCGAAGGTGATCGAGGCCCACGTGATGGCCGAGCTTCCGTTCATGGCGACGGAGAATATCCTGATGGCCGCGGTCAAGGCCGGCGGCAACCGCCAGGACCTGCACGAGAAGATCCGCCAATACTCGCAGGCCGCCGCGGGCGAGGTGAAGCGGCTCGGCAAACCCAACGACCTGATCGCCCGCCTCCGGTCGGACCCGGCCTTCGCCAAGCTCAACTTCGAGAAGGTCCTGGACCCCACGGCCTACGTCGGCCGGGCCCCCGAGCAGGTGGACGAATTCATCCGGACGGTCGTCGCGCCGATCCGCAAGAGATACCAGAAGCAACTGGGACAGAAAGTCGAACTAAAGGTGTGACGTTCCGAAAATCCGAATTCCGAAATTCGAAATACGAAACAAATCCAAAACCCAAAGCACAAATGACCGAAACGCTCGCGCCAAACCCAGGCTCGTTTTGGATTTTGGATTTTGGACATTCGTGCTTGTTTCGGATTTCGAAATTCGAGTTTCGGATTTCCGAGTAGGAGAAAAGATATGACAAGGCAGGAGCTCATCAAGCGCATCAAGGAAACCGCGTACCTCGAAGGCGATTTCGTCCTTCGCAGCGGAAAGCGGAGCAAATACTACATGGACAAGTACCTCTTCGAGACCAAGCCCGACATCCTCAAGGCGCTCGGCAAGGAATTCGTCAAGCACATGGACGAGGATGTGACGTTGATCGCGGGGGCGGAGCTGGGCGGCGTCGCGCTGGCCGCGGCCACCGCCATGCAGGCCGGCAAGGACTGGATCATCGTCCGCAACAGCAAGAAGGACTACGGCACGAGCAAGCTCGTCGAGGGCGTCCTCAAGGCCGGCGACGTCGTCCTGCTCGTCGAGGACATCGCCACCACCGGCGGCCAGGTCCTCGAAGCCGCGAAGGTCATCACCGACGCCGGGGCGAAGGTCAAGAAGATCGTCGCCGTCATCGACCGCAAGCAGGGCGCCGGCGAGAACATCACCGCCGCCGGCTACGCGTTCGAATCGATCATCACGAAAGACGACCTCGGAATTGTGGATTGATGATGGATGATTGTTGATTGATGATTTGCGCGCCGCGGCATCCACGCGAGGTGAACAATCTGAGATTTCAAATTTGAGATCTCAAATCTCAAAAGGGGGGACACATGATTGTCGGCGTACCGAAGGAGATCAAGAAGGACGAGTACCGAGTGGGGCTGCTGCCCGTGGGGGCCGATCTGCTGACGCGGGACGGCCACACTGTTCTCATCGAAAACGAGGCGGGCCTCGGGAGCGGGTTCGACAACCAGCGGTACGCCGCGGCCGGCGCCAGGATCGTGCCCACGGCCGACGAGATCTATGCACAGGCCGATCTGATCGTCAAAGTCAAGGAGCCCCAGCCGCAGGAGCTTGCCAGGCTTCGGCCCGGCCAG
>JBDKUU010000932.1:0-3218 GCA_039679525.1 Phycisphaerales bacterium
TGTTCGAACATCAGCAGGCGGTTGCCGCCATTCTGCGCACCAACCCGGAGATCGAATCGTTCATGTCCAGCGCCGGCGCCCGCGGCCGCTCCGGCAGCAACAACGGCAACCTGATGATCCGCCTCAAGCCCCGCAACGAGCGGGAGTTCAACGCCGATGAGCTGATTCAGCAGTGGCGGCCCGCCTTGAACTCGATTCCCGGCATGCGGGTCTTCCTGATGAACCCGCCCACGATCTCGATCGGCGGACGCCAGTCCCGCAGCCAGTATCAGTTCACGATGCAGGGGCCCGACACGACACAGCTCTACGAGAGCGCGATGCTGATCGAAGAGAAGATCCGGGACCTGCCCGGCTTCCAGGACGTCACGAGCGACCTGCGGATGAAGAACCCGCAGGTGAACGTCAAGATCGACAGGGAGAAGGCCTCCGCCACCGGCATCACCGCCGCCCAGATCGAAGAAGCCCTGTACAACGCCTATGGCTCGCGGCAGGTGTCTCTCATGCTCACGCCGAACAACCAATATTATGTGATCATGGAGATGAAGGATCAGTTCCAGCTCGACCCGGCGGCTTTGAACCTGCTCTACGTCCGTTCCCAGAACGGGCGGCTCGTCCCGCTCGACACGGTGGCCAGTCTGACCACCGACGTGGGGCCGCTGACGATCAACCACCAGGGCCAACTGCCTTCCGTCACGATCTCCTTCAACCTCGCGCCGGGCACGTCCCTCGGCGAGGCCGTCGTCGGAATCAACAAGCTGGCGAGCGAGCATCTGCCCGCCTCGATCATGACCAGCTACCAGGGCACCGCCCAGGCCTTCCAGTCCTCGATGGAAGGGCTCGGCTGGCTGCTGGCCCTGGCGATTCTCGTGATTTACCTGGTCCTGGGCATTCTCTACGAGAGCTTCATCCATCCGATCACGATCCTTTCGGCGCTGCCTTTCGCCGGCTTCGGCGCGTTGGTCACGCTGATGATCTTCGGCGTGGAGCTCTCGATCTACGCCTTCGTCGGCATCGTCATGCTCGTCGGCCTGGTCAAGAAGAACGGCATCATGATGGTGGACTTCGCCCTCGAGGCCCAGCGGACCGAGGGCAAGAATGCGCACGACGCCATCCTGGAAGCCAGCCTCATCCGGTTCAGGCCGATCATGATGACCACGATGGCCGCCCTGATGGGCAGCCTTCCGATCGCCCTGGGACTCGGGGCCGGGGCGGAGTCTCGCCAGCCGCTCGGCCTGGCGGTGGTCGGCGGCCTTCTCTTCTCGCAGACCCTGACGCTCTACATCACGCCCGTCTTCTACCTGTACATGGAAGACGTCCGGGGATTCGGAGCCAGACGCGCCCAGCGACGTGTCCAGACGGCATCCTGAGGGGAGCGCCGTCGGTTTTAGCGCATCTGTTTCGGGGCCAGGGTCCTGAGCGTCGCTATGGCAATGACGTCAACCGCAGGTTCCGAAGCGGGTGCAGGGTTTCTCTGTGCAGATCGAACCGATCGGGCGGCCTTCGGCGACTTCGCCGCGGACCGCGCGGTCGCAGGACCGGCCGTCCATTTCCACGCCGCTTTCGCAGGCGAACATCGCGGTGCTGCCTCCGACTCCTGGGCCAACTGCCGCGACGCTTCACTGAGGTCGAGGAAGAGATAGACCGCGATGGAACTGTCCACGGGGTAGCCGAAAGAGGCTTCGTGCGACGGGGTTAGAGTTGCGTGCATCTGGCCGAGGACCGCGAGCGAGGCGACGCCGATCATCGTGGCCCCGAAGGCGGCAACTGTCGGCCGACGGCGACGCGTCACGAGCGTTGCGCATCCGGCTCAGCGCGCTGAAGGGCACGAAGCAGGCGTGCAACGGCTCGATGTCCCGCCCCCGCAGGCCATACTCATTCTTCGCCAGCACGACGATTCTGCGTCCTTCCGGGGTCTCGTCCGCGAGAGACGAGAGCTGAGCCGCATCCACCAGCTCCTCGATGGGGACATCTGGAGCCCGGATGAATTCGCTCGCCTGGCGGTTGCCCAGCGTGATGGCGCCGGTCTTGTCCAGCAGCAGCACATCTATGTCCCCGGCCGCTTCGACTGCCCGGCCGCTCGTGGCCAGCACGTTCTTCTGTCCCAGCCGCGCCATGCCCGCGATCTCGATGGCCGCCAGCAGAGCGCCAATGGTCGTGGGAATCAGGCACACCAACAGGGCGACCAGCGTCGGGACATCGATCCTGACGGCGAAGTGCGTGCCGATGGGGTACAGAGCCGCACAAACCATCAGGAAGGCGAGGGTGAAACCCGCCAGGACGATGGTCAGCGCGATCTCGTTCGGCGTCTTCTGCCGGGATTGAGAACTCTACTGCCTCAGTACTTCCTGATGGGCTATGTCCTCACGGCGGTTCTGAACCACCTATTCGAGCGGCCCGGTTTGTTCTTCGATGAGCTTCTTCTCGGTCAGGCTAATCGCACGGCGGCCCCAGGCGCCAATAGCCCAATCTTTAAGCTGCTGCTTCTGCTGCGGGCTCGGATTGGGCGGCAATCGGAACGAGCCCTCGCGCATCTGACGGAAGGTCTCGCCGGAGATCTGGCCGCTGCGGTAGGCGTCGTTGATCAGCTCGGTGCGCCGGGACATGTCGCCGACACCGTCGAGCGTTCGGGCCAATTCGGCTGTCTTGATGCTCCGGAAGGCCGTGCCGGGCCCTTTTTCCATCGCCTCGAAGTAGTGGGCCATGTTCTCGACGACCTTCTGCGGCGTCAGCTTGCTGCCGCCGGCCAAGTTGCCCAGTTGTTCGAGATTATGGTCCGCCTGCTTGGGCGAGTAGGCTCCCTTCTCCACCTGCTTGATAATGTCCATGGCTTTTTCGAGCTGCGGCGGCACGTTGGCGCCGTACAAGGCGACGCGCTTGGCTACGATGTTGTCCCACTGCTTGGTCGCCTGACGCATGCCTTCGGCCACGTCGCGGGAGTACTTGGCGGAGTCCCGGCCGGCCTCGGCGGCCTGGTGGAACCAGTGCTCGCTCTTGGTGATCATCGTGTCGCGAATATCCTGCGGCCGCATCACGGGCGGCGTGATGTCGTTGTTGAGCCAATCGTTGATGTGCACCTCCGGGCCGGTGCTGTACGCCTCGCGATGCCACTTCGACGTGACCATCTGGTCCATGTCGTCGGCGAACTTCCCGACCTCAGCGGGGTTCGCGGGCAACTGGCCGCCGTGGCAGCGTTTGTAGAGTTCCTCCTGGTAGATGGG